>JASJAS010000122.1 GCA_030066875.1 Acidimicrobiia bacterium
GCCGCACGGGCTGTAGCGCAGTTTGGCAGCGCACCTGCTTTGGGAGCAGGGGGTCGCCGGTTCAAATCCGGCCAGCCCGACCATCTCACTTGCTCTGTTTCCGTGGGCCGCCACGAGAAGCTCTGTCGCGCGCGATGGCGAAACCAATGAGCACTATCCCAAGCGCACCGAGAACCACGTGTAGCACAGCGGTCGCCGGATTCATACCAAACACCGCCAATCCGTCAGATATACCCAGCAACCCCAATACGAGAAACCACAACGCCACCCCCGAAGCCGCTACAACGACATCGCGACCACGCTGATACACCGCAGTCAACAGACCCAGGCCCAGCACGAGATGCAACACGTTCTGTAACGGGTTCAGGTCGAAGTCGAGCACACCCTCGCCTAAGTCTTGGGCCACACGGTTGAACCCCGTTACGCCAAACCCGAGGATCCCGAGGCCAAGCGATACGGCGGCCATGCCGGCGGCGACATGACGAATCGTCAACGCATCTGCAGCGACGAAGCCCGTCGGCTTGGGATGGATCTCGAACCGGCGGAACACAACCACCAGAATCACCATCACCGGGACCAACGCCGCGATCCATACCGGTCGCCACGCCCACCACTCAAGCGTTCCCGTATCCGGTCGCGGGAAGCCGAGCGGATACAGAATCACCGCACCTAACGAGACGGCGCTCACATGCCACACGAAAACGGTCAACACCACCCGATTCCCGATCGATACCCAGCGCCGATCACCAAGCCACGGCTTGATCAGCAGAACCAACCCCACCAACCACAAGGTCAACATCACCAGGGCAAGGCTCGGTGGGTTGGTGTTCCAGCGCTCGTCTCCGGGAACCCCCACCATGCTCACGGGATACGAGCCGAGCACGGTTAGCACGACCAGCCCGGCTAGGCCGATCGTCGTGACACCAAAGACGACACCCCGAGACAACCGTTGCAGCGCTCCATCCGCATGGAAGAACCCGAACTGATGCGTAAGCAGCCAGACAAACGCGTAATTCAATACCCCGACGTGCGCCACGCCCAGCCCATGGTGAAGCACATCCACGACCACGACACCGACGGCCAGTACTCCGGGCACCCACCAGCCGAATCGACGATGGAGCCGCCGCATCGGAGGAGCCAACGCAACGACGAAGACGTACAAGCCCAGGAACCAGAAAGGAAGCGCAGCCAAGTCGGCAGCCCGGTCGGCGACATTCGGCAGCTCATCCAACAGCACCTCCGCCAGGACCCCAATCGCAAGCCATACACCGATGAAAACCAAAGTCGGCGTGAGCAACCGGCGGTACCTCGTCCGCAGATATGCCAAGTAGGCACCACCGTGAAGGTCGAGCGAGCGGGCATTGGCGAAGCCGCCAACGAAGAACATCACCGGCATCACCTGAATCAGCCACGTGGCCACATGCGACTTGCGGATCACCGACAGGGCATTCTCGATGTCGATGATTCCGTCTTCCCAGATGACCGTCGTCGTCAACCAATGTCCGATCACGACGACGAGAACCGAGATCACGCGGAGCGCATCGATGAATGGATCTCGCGTAGCTAGGTCGGTTTTGTCTCCCATGACAGCCCTCGGAGATAGGGTATCCTCACCCGGTCTGCGGATGTAGCTCAATGGCAGAGCCCCAGCCTTCCAAGCTGGTTACGCGGGTTCGACTCCCGTCATCCGCTCCGCAGGGGACGCTCCGGGTTGGCGAAAGGCCTATCCTCCAGGCGTCCCCGTTTGTGCCCCCGTAGCTCAGGGGACAGAGCAGGAGCCTTCTAAGCTCTTGGTCGAGGGTTCGAATCCTTCCGGGGGCGCGCCTTTCGGCCTTGCCGAAAGGTAAGGGCGCGGTGTTGCCATCCGCCCACATGGTGGCCGTAGCTCAGTCAGGCAGAGCACCTGGTTGTGGTCCAGGATGTCGCGGGTTCAAATCCCGTCGGCCACCCCAATAGCTGTCGCCGCAGCCGCCCGCCGGGGCGGCCCGGCACGGCCGTTTATCAACTCTGAGGAGCCGTCCGTGCAAACCGACATCAAAGAAGCAGGTCCGTTCGAGCGGATCCTCACCATTCGCCTCGAAGGCGATGAACTCGAAACCGCCAAGAGCAAGGCGGCCCGCAAACTGTCGAAGTCGATGAAGATCAAGGGATTCCGGCCGGGCAAGGCTCCGCGTGCCATGGTGGAGCGGATGGTGGGGGAGACCACGCTTCGCAACGAAGCCATCGACGAAGCGCTACCCGACCTGGTCGGCCCGGCTATCGAAGAGGCAGAACTCGAGCCGGCGACGACGCCGCGTGTCGAGGACATTCGGGAAGCCGACGGCGGCGGAGTTGACGTGGACATAAAGGTCACACTCTGGCCTCTGCTGGACGCCGTCCCCGACTTCACCGGTCGCACGGTCGAGATCGAGGCTCCCGCCGTCACCGACGACGAAGTCGATGATCAAATAGACCGGCTCCGCAACCAGTACGCCGAACTCGAGGATGTCGACCGCGCCGCCGACGAAGGTGACTTCGTCATGATCAACATCACCGCTTCCGTCAATGGTGAGGCCATCCCCGAAGCAACCGCCGAGGACCTGCTCTACGAAGTCGGTTCCGCCTCGTTCATCCCCGGCCTCGACGATCTCCTGGGAAGTGCCTCCGCCGGCGAGATCCGCGAGGGCCCCGGAACGCTCCCTCCGGGATTCGGACAGGATGAACCCCGACAGGCAGACCTGAGGGTTCTCGTCAAGGGAGTCCGCGCCAAGCGCCTACCCGAGGTCACCGACGAATGGGTTTCCGATGTGTCGGAATTCGACACGGTTGCAGAACTGACGGACCGCATCGAAACCAACCTGAAAGTCATGAAGCTGAGCGGCGCCGACACCGCATTTCGCGGTAAGTTGGTCGAGGAGCTCGGCGACGAGTTGGCCATCGAGGTACCCGCAGCGCTGGTGGACGCCGAGGTCGAGGCCTCGTTGCACAACATCGCACACACCCTCGATCAGCAAGGTCTCGACTTTGCCAACTACCTACGCATAGTTGGTCAGGACGAAAAACAATTCCTCGACGAGGCGAAGGAGCGCGCCGTCCGCACCTTGAAGACTCGCATCTTGCTGGACAGCGTTGCTGCTATTGAAGGTATTGAACTTGCCGACGAGGAACTCGACGACGCGATTGCAGGGATGGCAGCGGACATCAACCAGGACGCAGCAGCCCTGAAGACGTCATTGGAGACGAGTGGTCGGGTGCAGGTCCTTGCCGGTGATATCCTTCGCCGTAAGGCCCTCGATCGGATAGCGGAGGCAGCAGTCGCCGTTGATGACGAGGGCCAGCACATCGACTTAAGGCCGCCAGAGGTTGCCGACGATATAGATGGAAGCGCCGACTCGTCAGAAGACGAGCCGGAAGCTGAAGAGGATTAGGAGAAGCATGAGTTACCTGGTGCCGACAGTCGTCGAGAACACCCCTCGCGGAGAGCGCGCCTTCGACATATACAGCCGCTTGCTCAAGGACCGCATCGTGTTCCTCGGCACCCCGATCGACGACGGGGTCGCCAACGTGATCATGGCCCAGTTGCTGCATCTCGAGGGTGAAGACCCCGACAAAGACATCAACATGTACATCAACTCGCCGGGTGGCTCCACCTACGCGCTGATGGCCATCTACGACACGATGCAGTTCATCAAGGCCGACGTATCGACCTACTGCATGGGTCTGGCGGCCTCGGCGGCCGCGGTACTGCTAGCGGGTGGTGCGAAAGGCAAGCGCTTTGCGCTACCGCATTCCCGCATCATGCTCCATCAGCCCCACATCTCCGGTCTGGGAGGCCAGGCCACCGACATAGAGATCCATGCCAGGGAGATACTGAAGACCCGCGAGGAGATCAACGAGATCCTGGTGCGGCATACCAATCATGATCTAGAGAGAGTCTCGGAGGACACAGAGCGCGACTACTGGATGAGCGCCGAGGAGTCCAGGGAGTACGGGGTTGTTGACGAGGTGTTGACACGGCGTACGCTAGAGGCGGTCGACGGGTAGGGAAGAGAGAACGACTTGGCCAAATACGAAGGCGGCGAACTCCTCAAGTGCAGCTTCTGCGGTAAATCGCAGAAGCAGGTGCGCAAGCTCATCGCTGGTCCGGGCGTGTACATCTGCGACGAATGCGTCGAGCTGTGCAACGAGATCATCGAAGAAGAGCTGGCCGATACCGAGGAGGTCTCGTTCGCTGAGCTGCCCAAGCCGAACGAGATCTACGAGTTTCTCGACGGCTACGTGGTCGGGCAGGAGAAAGCCAAGCGGGTGCTCTCGGTAGCGGTCTACAACCACTACAAGCGAGTCCGCGCCGGGCAGAAGGCCAAGGATGAGGATGTCGAGCTGCAAAAGTCGAACATCCTCATGGTTGGACCGACCGGCGTAGGCAAGACGCTGCTGGCGCAGACACTTGCCCGCCGGCTCAACGTCCCGTTTGCCATCGCCGACGCCACCGCGCTCACCGAAGCCGGGTACGTGGGTGAAGACGTCGAGAACATCCTCCTCAAGCTCATCCAAGCGGCCGATTTCGACATCAAGCGTGCTGAGACCGGGATCATCTACATCGACGAGATCGACAAGATTGCCCGCAAGGCCGAGAACCCGTCGATCACGCGGGATGTGTCCGGCGAAGGCGTACAGCAGGCACTCCTCAAGATCCTCGAGGGGACCGTGGCGTCCGTGCCTCCCCAGGGCGGCCGCAAGCATCCCCACCAGGAGTTCCTCCAGATCGACACCACCGACATGCTCTTCATCTGCGGCGGTGCCTTTGCCGGTCTCGAAGAGGTCATTCGCAAGCGAGTTGGCAAGAACTCGGTTGGGTTTGGCGCCGAGGTGCGGTCACTCGACAAGAGATCCGACACAGAGATCTTTGCCGAAGTCATGCCGGAGGATCTGATCGCGTTTGGCCTGATTCCCGAGTTCATCGGCCGGCTCCCGGTCGTGACGACGGTGGAGGCGCTCGACCTCGACTCGCTTGTTCGCGTCCTGCAGGAACCGCGCAATGCGCTTACTCGTCAGTACACCAAGTTCTTCGAGATGGACGGTGTCGAGCTGGTCGTGACCGATGAGGCACTGCAAGCCATCGCTGAGCAAGCGCTCAACCGGGGCACTGGAGCTCGGGGTCTGCGTGCCATCATGGAAGAGGTGCTGCTCGACACCATGTACGAGCTGCCCTCTCGCACCGACATCGCCCGGGTCGTCATCGACGAAGACGTCGTCAGGGAGAAGGTCAACCCGACGCTGATCCCGGTCCAAGAACTCGGTGCCTCGGAGCAGCAGGAACGTTCGGCCTAAGCAATAGGCGGCTATCCGGTTCCGTACCTCTGCAGGATCCGCTCGCAGGCGTCCCATCCCTCGCTTGGCAGGGCGGCCTCGCCCAACTGCTTCACCGCATCGGGCACTTCCAGACCCAAGGTCTGAATCAAAGCCTGGGCTTGCTCGAGAGCCTCGAGTTGTTCTCGGCTTGATGCGAGTACTTGGAGCGCCGTCTGGCCCTGCTGGTCGCGAATGTCGGGTCTGCCGCCGGCGTCCAGAAGCAGTTCGAGCAACTGCGGGTTGCCGGCTGCGGTCGCTGCATGAACCGGTGTGCCGTAGATGTCGTGCACGCCATTCGGGTCGGCTCCGAGTTCCAGAAGGACGGCCGCTGCCGAGCTTCTGCTGTTCATGATCGCCGCAAGCAGGGGTGTCACGACTATCTCCGGTAGCCGTCCGCCTGTTATGGCCAACCCCAAGCCGGCAAGCGATTCACTGCCCGGGAGCGGCGTAGGCGCTTCGGTATCGACGGATATCCCATCGGCGACCAGCCGTCGCAAGGTGGGTTCGTCGCCACCAGCGGCGGCCCTCACCAGCGAGATCGCCTCGGGGGGATAGTCGTCCTCGACCCGCAGTTTGCCGAGGATGGTTGCTTCCACCGTAACCGGATCCACGGCGGTCGGGGCGGAATGGACTTGCGCAAGAGCTTCCTCGCTGATGTCCCTCTGGTCCATCAGCGCGCGCTCAGGATCGATTCCCAAGGCACGGGCGACGTCAGCGACGATGTCGTCGGCGAAGACGACCTCTCGAGAGAGCATGCGCTCGAGATCATCCGTGTCGTAGTCCGGCCCGCAGAACTCAGCCAGGGCCCGGGCACTGCCGCGACCGCCCCGAGGCTCGCCATCAAAGTAGTCGGGCCATGAGTTGTGGTGGTCGATGAGTTCGCCGTTCTCATGCAGCCAGTAGCAGGCAATGTCGGAGTCGTACAGCCAGAACGAGACGGCTCGGGTGCCGAGCCGGCGAGAGAGCCCCGCGGCCAATGGCTCGATGGCGTCGGCACCTTGCTCGATCAGCCGGGCTGCGTAGATGGATACCCAGCCGTTGGCGACAGGTAACACCTCAACGTCGGATTGCGCGCCTAAGGCGTCTCGAACCGAGTCCGACTCCTCGGACACGACATGCACGTTTGCGCAGAACAGCCCCATGGCTGTTTCGTCGACCGATCAGGCTGGGCCCTTGACCAACTCGCCGGCTTTCCACACGTGGGTCACTCGGTCCGGATCACCCCAGACTGTTTCGTCTTCGAGTGGATTCGCATCGAATGCGATGATGTCGGCTTCGTAGCGCTCCCGCAGCTGCCCGGAGAGGGGCGCCTGGGGACCTAGGGTGAGGGGCCCGTTCGCCGTGGCCGCCTCAACCGCCTCCAGCGGGGTCATGCCGGCATCGATGAGGAGCTTCACTTCGAGGCTGTTCCGGCCGTACATCGGGCCGCTCACGAAGATGTCCGTGCCCATGGCGATCTTCACGCCGGCGGCGACTGCAGTCTTGAGCGCCATAGCGTGGTGGTCGGCCACCATCACACCTTTGCGATAGGCATAGGCCGGGAGACTGTCCTCCATTCGAAGGAGCTCATCGATGACAAAGCGGGTCGGTACCAGAATGGCGTCCGTGTCCAGCATCATTTGCGCGGTCTCTTCATCGAGGTACGAGCCGTGCTCAATCGTCTTCACACCAGCTTTGAGTGCGGCGACAATGCCGGGCTTGCCGTGGCAGTGGGCGGCGACGACCCGCTCGGCGCGTCCGGCTTCTTCCACGATCGTCACCAACTCCTCATGAGAGAACTGTTGATGGATCGGGTGATCGACCTCGCTGAGGACGCCACCGGAAGCGCAGATCTTGATGACGCTGGCGCCACGCCGAAGCTGCTTACGAACGGCAAGGAGGCAGGACGAAGGTCCGTCGCAGATTTGGCTGAACGGGAAGCCTCGATCGCCGAGTCCGTGGACGAAGTCGAGTGGCAAGCCGTGGATGTCGGCGTGTCCTCCCGTGGTCGACAGGATGGCCCCGGCGGGATAGATGCGGGGGCCGGCGATGGTTCCCTCATCAACTACGGGCTTGAGGGAGAAGCCGAGTCCTCCTACCTCGCGTACGGAGGTGATCCCTCCCGCGAGTGTCGCGGTGACGTCCGCAGTGGATCGAGCTACGAGTGAGCCGGCGTCTGCCGTTGCCATGTGCTCCAGGTCGGGGACCGGGGAACCGACGAAGTGGCCGTGAACCTCCCACATGCCCGGCATGACAGCGGGGACATGAGTCCTTGCGTCTTCCGGTGAGGGTGGAGGAGCGTCGGCAGCAGGGCCCGCATAGAGGATGTTGTCACCGTCGGCGACGACGGCTCCGTCGCTGATGGGATCCCCTCTCCCCGGAATGAGGGTGTCTGCGGTTACGCGAAGCGCCATTGTTCTTCTCCTTCGTCCGCCCGGAATCTAACCGACCCAAGGTCCGCCTAGATCACGTCCTTGGTTCGACATGGGTCGAGCGGACTAGTCACATCGATCGACCACGGAATGTATCTAGCTCGCCACTATGTGTGTCGGTAGGTTGAGCAGCGTGAGTCGCGTGGCTCACATTCCGCAGACGGCGGGCCAAGGACTCGGTTCGGGCAGGCAAGCAGGGGGAATGCTTGGGGGACAGATAGGGGTAGGAAGGCCGAGGCGTGGTGGGAACCCGGAGTCAGAATGGCTCCGGGTTCTTCGCGTTATCATGCGCGGCCCGCCAAATGGCGGCCGTCTACGGGCGGAGCGATCGAGGCAGAGGAACCATGGACGCTTCTTACGACCCCCAAGCCGTTGAATCACGCTGGTACAGGGTGTGGGAAGAAGCGGGCGTATTTCGGCCCGAGGTGAACCCCGAAGGCGAGCCCTTCTCGATCGTCATTCCGCCGCCGAACGTCACCGGCGTTCTGCACATCGGCCATGCCCTGAATATGTCGATTCAGGACGTCATCATCCGGCGCAAGCGCATGCAGGGCTTTGCGGCGCTATGGCTGCCCGGTACCGACCACGCCGGAATCGCCACTCAGAACGTCGTCGAGCGCGAGCTGGCGAAGGAAGGCCTGAGCCGCCACGACCTGGGTCGGGAGCGCTTCATCGAGCAGGTGTGGGCATGGAAGGCAAAGCATGGCAACCGGATCAACGAGCAAGTCCGCCGGCTCGGCTTTTCCACCGACTGGAGCCGGGAGAGGTTCACCTTCGACGAGGGCCTGAGCAAAGCCGTCGGCCACGTCTTTGTCGAGCTGTACAAGCAGGACCTGATCTATCGCGGTGAGCGGATCATCAACTGGTGTCCCCGCTGCCATACCGCCCTGTCGGAGATCGAGGTCGAGCACGAAGAGGAAATCGGCGAGCTGACCCACATCAGGTACGACTACACGGACGGAACCGGCTCGGTCGTCGTCGCGACAACCCGGCCGGAGACGATGCTCGGCGACACCGCAGTTGCGGTGCATCCGGAGGATGAGCGATACAAGGACGCCATAGGTACGACGGTGACTTTGCCGCTCATCGGGCGGGAAGTTCCGATCGTTGCCGACGATGGCGTCGAACTCGAATTCGGGACCGGGGCGGTCAAAGTGACTCCCGCCCATGATCCGCTCGATTTCGAGATCGCTCAGCGCCACGGACTGCCTGCCGTCAAAGTCATCGATACCGAAGCCAACATCACTCGTGCAGGCGGCGAGTTCTTCGGCCAGGACCGCTTCGAGGCCAGAGAGGCCGTTCGCCACGAGCTGAACAAGCAAGGCTACATGGTCAAGATCGAGGATCACCATCACTCGGTCGGCCACTGCTCGCGCTGCGGCACCGTGGTCGAACCGATGCTCTCGTTGCAGTGGTTTGTCAAAGTCGGCCCACTCGTCGGTCCCTCTATTGCCCTCATCGAGGATGGCGGGGCACGCTACGTGCCGAAGCGTTGGGAGAACAACTACTTCCGGTGGATGGAGAACCTGCGCGACTGGTGCATCAGCAGACAGTTGTGGTGGGGGCACCGGATTCCCGCGTGGTATTGCGACGACTGCGACGAGGTCATGGTGACGATCGACGAACCGCAGGGCTGCAAGTCGTGCCAGGGGAGCAATCTGACCCAGGACCAGGACGTCTTGGACACGTGGTTCTCTTCACAGCTGTGGCCGTTCTCCACAATGGGTTGGCCAGAGGAGACAGCGGATCTGGCCGAGTTCTATCCGACCGACGTTCTAGTGACCGCCTACGACATCATCTACTTCTGGGTGGCGAGGATGATCATGATGGGGGTTCATTTCACCGACGGCGAGCCCTTCCGTGACATCGTGATCCATGGCCTGGTTCGCGCCGCCGACGGTCGCAAGATGTCCAAGTCGATCGGCAATGCGGTAGACCCTTTCGACGTTGCCGATGAGTACGGCGCCGATGCGCTTCGCTTGGCACTCCTACAAGCTGCGTCTCCCGGCCACGACATCCCACTCAACGTCGAGTGGATCGACGCAGCACGGCGCTTTGGCAACAAGCTTTGGAACGCAGTCCGGTTTGCCCTCAACCACGTCGAATCTGGGTCAGTTCCCGGGGAAGGGGGCTATCCGACAGAGCCGGGTGCGATCGATCGCTGGATCTTGGCGCGACTCGGAGAGGTCACTGTCGAGTACGACAAGCTCCTCGAGGAGTATCGCTTCAGTGATGCGGTCGGTTTGCTCTACAACTTCGCCTGGTCCGAGGTCTTCGACTGGTATCTGGAGATGGCCAAGACGTCGCTGCGCAAACCGGAATCGGCCGAAGCGACCCGACAGACACTGGGTGTCGTGATCAGAGACCTCCTAGCACTATTCCATCCTGTCATCCCGTTTGTGACAGAGGAGCTCTGGTCAGAGCTGGTCGGTGACGGTCTGGTCGCCGCCACCTCCTGGCCCAGCCCGCCGCAACAGGCAGCACCGGCCGGGATGGACGAGTTGCAAGCTCTGGTTGTATCGATTCGACGGTTCAGGGCCGAACACGAGCTATCGCCCAAAAAGGAGCTTGCCGTGCTCGTCGACGATCCCAATGACATCACCTCAGGGTGGTGGCGTGACCAGCTCGAAGTGCTTGCCAACACAACCGCGGATTTCGACGGACCACCGGCGGAGGTTGCGGGCCATACCAGGATTACGTCGGGAAGCCTCCAAGCCTTCATCCCGCTTGCCGGTGTGGTCGATATCGAAGCCGAGCGTCCTCGGCTGGAGAAGGCCATCGCTGAGGCCGAAGACCTGTTGGGTCGTTCTCGGGCGAAGCTCGACAACCCGAACTTCACCGAGCGTGCCCCAGCGGATGTCGTCGCCGGAGAGGAACGCAAAGTGGAGGAGTTCTCGGCAAAGCTGGACAAACTGCGCACGCAGCTGAGTGAACTCGGCTGACCTCATGGACGCCGACTATCCCGGGGACTACGAAGCAGCGGTTGCTTTCCTCGAACGCCGTGTCGACGATGGAATCCGGCCGGGACTGGAGAGGATCGAACGTCTCCTCAGCCTGATGGAAGATCCCCACCGATCGTATCCCGTTATCCACGTTGCGGGCACGAACGGGAAGACGACGGTTGTTCGCATGGTTGCCGACATCCTCGGGGCCCACGGTTTGTTCACCGGAACCTTCACTTCACCCCATCTCCATCGAGTCGAGGATCGATACGCGCTCGGGGGCACGACGTTCGGGAAGACGCATCTGGCGCGGGCGGTGGAAGATGTTGCACCGTTCGTCATGATGCAGGAAGAACAGTTCGATGAAAGCCCCACCTACTTTGAGCTCACTGCGGCAGTCGGCCTTGGAGCTTTTGCGGTCGATGCCGTCGACGTCGCGGTGGTGGAGGTAGGCCTGGGAGGCAGGCTCGACGCTACCAATGTGGTCGAAGCGGAAGTATCTGTGATCACGGGTATCGCGATCGATCATGTCTCGTACTTGGGTGACACGCACGCGCAGATCGCGGCCGAGAAGGCGGCCATCCTCAAAGACTCCGGCACGCTGGTCACCGGACCGTTGGATGACGAGGCTGCTGCCGCCGTCACCGATCGCGTCTCGGCAACCGGTGCAACCTGGCACCGAGCTCCAGGGGACTTTCGCGCGGTTGCCGGTGACCGCGACGAAAGGGGCCGCCTAGTCACCGTCGAGGGTCTCTACGACGTGTATGAGGATCTCGTCTTGGGCATCCACGGCAGGCATCAGGCAACCCACCTGGCAACCGCGGTCGCCGCAGCGGAAGCATTCTTCGGTCGCCGGCTCGACGAGAACGCGGTGCGCGAAGCCGCAGCCACTGTGCGATCGCCCGGTCGACTGGAGGTCGCCGGGCTGAATCCCACCGTGCTGATCGACGGTGCCCATAACGCTGAAGGCTTCCGCGGTCTTGCCGCGACCCTGGAAGAAGAGTTCTCCGAAGACGAGTGGGTGCTCGTGCTTGGCGTCCGCGGTGACCGCGACGTCGCCTCCCTGGTCGCGCCACTGCGCGGCAAGGTGACTCGGGTCGTGGCCACCGAAGCCAACGACCGGCTTGCGATTCCGGCTGCCCAGGTTGCGGCCGACGCCGGAGAGGAGCTAGGAGTGGAAGCCGAAATGATCGTTCCCGTGGCTGAGGCGGTCGAGACCGCGATCGGTTCGGCCGAACTCGGGGTCGGCGTGCTCGTCGCCGGATCTCTCCATGTGGCAGGAGCGGCACGTCATGAGCTGGGTATCGACAACGCGGCGTCGCCAGTCCATCGTCGGTTTGAGGCTGAGATCGGCGAGTAGGTCAAGCCCGGGCTTTGCTTATCCTCCAGCGTCGGCAACTACCATCCCGGCGCGGAAAACACCGATGGAACCGGAGGAACGATGGCGGTTGAGCACACCTTCTTGATGGTCAAGCCGGATGGAGTGCGGCGAGGCATAGTTGGCGAGGTCATCAGCCGGTTTGAGCGCAAGGGCCTCAAACTGGAGAAGATGCGAATGCTCGAGATCGACGAGGACCTTGCCGGTCGCCACTACGCCGAGCACGTCGAGAAGCCCTTCTTTGGTGAGTTGGTCGAGTTCATCACCTCCGGACCGGTAGTTGCCATGGAGTGGTCGGGCGAGGGCGCCATCGCCGTTGCCCGCACCGTCATGGGTCCGACCAATCCGGCGGAAGCTCCTCCAGGCAGCATCCGCGGCGACTTCGGTCTGATCATGACCAACAACATCGTCCATGGCTCGGACTCGCCGGCGAGCGCCGAACG
>JASJAS010000123.1 GCA_030066875.1 Acidimicrobiia bacterium
ACCGGCGAACACACCCACCTCCTCTCCATCGACAACGGTGCGCTGAGCCAGCAGCCATTTGACGATGGCCTGTCCGGTTGTCAGTCGGATTGTCTGCATTTGGTTCTCCTCTCAGCCGCGCACCGCGGCCAAAAATGTCTGTGTTGCTTGTTTCACGAGACCTTCGAATCCCGCTGCGAAGTAGCGAGCCCCCTTGTCGTACCACTCGGCGACAGCATCGGGGTTGCCGGCAAAGATCCCGAGCGTCTTGTCAGATTCGCTCACGATGTCTGCCACGTGGTTCATCGCAGCCTGAACATCGGGGTGAGCCGGGTTTCCGGGGTGCCCGAGTGAATGGGACAGGTCGGTAGGCCCGATGAACAGCACATCGACGCCGTCGATCTCGGTGTACTCCTCGACAGCGGCAACGGCGTCGGCAGTCTCGATGTGGATGATTACCAACGTCTCTGCATTGGCCCGAGCAGTGAACTCTCCGAGCGGCTCGCGATTGCCCCAGCCACCTTGGCGGCTTCCGGCCAGGCCCCGTAGGCCGCGCGGCCCGTACTTGGAGGCGACGATCGCCCGCTCGACCTCTGCGGCCGAGTTGACCCACGGCACATGTATCCCGTGGGCCCCGGCGTCGAGAAAGCGGAGGATCGTCGACGCCTCGTTGGTGGTGACTCGAGCGATCGGCGTTACCCCGTGCAGCTCGGCGGCTCGGGCCAGTCCCTCTATGTCCCTCGCCTCTAGCGAGCCGTGCTCGCCGTCGAAGACCAGGAAGTCCCAGCCCTGCATAGCGAGGTGTTCCGCAAAGGTCGGTTCCGCATAGCGAAATAGGCAACCGTAGACCGCCTCGCCTCTCTGCAACTTCTGCTTGGTCTTGTTCTCGACGAGCATGTTCTCTCCTCAGTCGATTCGCAGACTGACGACGTCTTCCCACTTCCCCGATTCCCATGACCGCACCATTGCCGCGGCGACCGAGGCCTCCGCCAGCGCATCGCCGAAATCGGGCCGGTTGGGTCGCCCTTCGGCGACTGCGGTGATGAACTCGAGCGCCTCGATCGTCTTCAAGTCTTCGTACCCGATCGAGTTGCCTCCGCCGGGAACGAAGTTGCCGTGGTGCTTGTAGGCATCGCCCGACAGGACCTCGACAAAGCCGTCGGTGGGTTGTTCCTCAGGCAGATAGAGCGACAACTGATTGAGCTTCTCGTGGTCCCAGTAGGCGGCGCCCCTGGAGCCGTTCAGCTCGTAGGCCATCTGGCTCTGCGGTCCGAAGATGGAACGGTCCGCTTCGAGGGTTCCCCGCACTCCGTTTTCGAACTCGACGAGGGCGCCCACGTAGTCCTCATTGGTGACCTCACCGGTCGGGTCGCCGGGATTGCCGCGCGCGTAATGGGTGCCGGAACCGGGGGTGGGGAGTGGGCGTTCCTTGACGAAGATCTCCTTGACCGAGACCACCCGTTTGATCGGCCCGCACAAAAACTGGGCCATGTCGATGGCATGCGACATGATGTCTGCCAGCGCCCCAAACCCCGCCTCGTCTTGCTTGAAGCGCCATGACAACAGACCGAGCCGATCGCGCCCGTACATGGAGAAGAACCGGCCCCGGTAATGGGTGAGGTCGCCGAGCCGCCCCTCCTCGATGAGCTGTCGCGTGTATTGCACCATCGGCGCCCAGCGATAGTTGTAACCGCAGCCGGTAATCACTCCGGCGTCGCGCGCCGCCTTCTCGATTGCGGCGGTTGCTCTCGGCTCGATACCGACCGGCTTCTCGCACATGATGTGTTTGCCGGCCGCAGCCGCGGCCACCGCGAGTTCCTCATGCAAGCCGGTTGGGGCGGTGATGTCGATGACGTCGATGTCGTCCCGCTCCATCAGGGAACGCCAATCATCCGCTCCGTGCTGGAATCCAAAGTTGCGGACCGCCAGCTCGACACGTTCGGGAGCGGTGTCGGCGACCGCGACCAGTCTGGGTTCGAGTCCGGTTTCAGAGAAGTAGACAGGGATGTTGCGATATGCCCGGCTGTGGGCCTGGCCCATCCAGCCGAAGCCGACGACACCAATGCCGATGGTCTTGCTCACTTCTGCTCCTATCTCCAAACTTCCGGATTGACCAGATGGGGAGGCCGGGTTCCGTCGAGAACCTGCATCACTTGCTCGAAGGCGCTTTTAAAGATGCGACGTTTGGCACCCGCAGTCCCCGCGGCTACGTGGGGGGTCACTACCACGTCGAGACGGGCTAGGAGCGGATGCTCCGGCGGAAGCGGCTCCGGGTCGGTCACGTCGAGCCCGGCACCGAAGAGGATGCCGGACTCGAGTGATGCCTCCAGCGCGGCAAGATCCACAAGGCCTCCCCGGGCCGTATTGATGAGAATCGATCCCGGTTTCATCCTTCCCAGCAGCGACGTCCCGAAGAGCCCCGAGCTCTCGTCGGTCAGCGGAACGTGGATGGAAACGACATCGGCAATCGCAACGAGGTCTTCGACGGTGCTGTATCGGGTGACGTGCGAGGGGAAATCTTGGGGATCGAGATACGGGTCGAAAGCGGCAACCTGCATTTCGAGACCGCTCGCCAAGCTCGCCACCCGCCGGGCTATGCGACCGAAGCCGACCAAACCCAGTGTGCAACCCTCGAGCTCCATCCCCACGTGCCGGGCGTAGAAGTCGGATCCGCCCGCTCTCAGCTCTGCTTCCGACCGCTTGACGTTCTTGGCGACGATCAGCATCAGAGTCACCGTGTGCTCGGCGGTGGACACGGTGGGTGCATCGGGTGCATTGCACACGGCGATGCCGCGGGCGGTGGCCGCATCGAGATCGACCTTCTCGTACCCGATTCCGGTCCGGGCAATGACCTTCAGGTGCGCCGCCTTGTCCATCAACGCGGCGTCATATACATGCTGCGAGGCGACGATTCCGAGGGCATCGGGGAGCTGTCGATACGGCTCGTCCGGATCGACGCTGGCAGGCCCGAGGATGGTTGTCGATTCGGCCACCATGGGAATGAGATCAGGCAAGATCTCACGCTCAAACCAGACTGATGGCCTCGAAGCGACCAATTGACCCTCCAGCAGTTCTCGGTGATGATACTGCGCTGCGTTGGAACGTTCCAACCGCCCTTTTTTTGTGCAGCCTCGGCTGAGTTCACGCTCGGCAAACGCAGACGGAGTCGGTCAGTCACGTCGGCGATCGAGGAAGGAGAGGATCAGCGATACGAGAACGGTCAGAACCAAACTTCCCAGGATCGACACCTGAACGGCGGTGAATCTGCGCAGCAGTACCAGGATCAACACGAATATGAGCACCTGGCGATACACAGAGCGAGCGTAGCCCGTCCGATCGGCTCGTTCGTCGTCCTCAGGTTGGGTCGCGAAACCCGGCGAAGACCGGCTCCGGAAGTCCGCATACTCCGGGGTCGAAAGCGAGCACCGCACCGTGGGGACCGGCGCCATCAGCCTCCGGATCACGCGGTCCGATGCTGGTGATGAAGAGGGTTTCCAGGCCGGTACCTCCGAAGGCCGGCATGGTGGGGCGCAACACCGGCGCCGCAATGATCCGGTCAACGTCGCCTTCTGGGGTCGCCCGCAACACAGCCGACCCGCCGACACAGGCGACCCAGTAGCAGCCCATTTCATCGACACAGGCGCCGTCCGGCCGACCGGGTAGCGAGTCGAAGTCGAGGAAGACGCGCTCGTTGTGCTGTTCGCCCGTATCGAGGTCGTAGTCGTACGCCCAGACGGTGGAATGCAGAGTGTCGGCCCAGTACATCACAGTGCCATCGGGAGAAAAGGCGAGCCCGTTGGCGCAACCCACTCGCGAGCGCACCGTGGTGAAGTTGCCGTCGGGCTCCACCCGGTGCAGAAATGCATCGAAACGTAGCGCCGACGTCGGGTCGTACATGCCGCCCACCCAGAAACGTCCTGCAGGATCGCAGCGGCCGTCGTTGAGCCGCACCCCAGGTTGGTGATCCTCGAGGACCATCCATGAGTCAAGCTCGCCCGAGTCGAGATCGAGCCAGGCCAGTTCGTTTTCTGCCGCTACCAACAATCGGGCGGGATTAGTCGTTCGGGCGATAGCACCCGGCCGCACGTCCAACGGCCACGAACGATCTGTTCTGGCAATCGGATCGAAGGCGTGCACAGCACAACCGTGGATGTCGACCCAGTACAACAGCCCGTCTTCCCCGCTCCAGACGGGACACTCCCCCAACCTTGCACCTACATCGAGGACAACGTCCACGGCACCCTCCGATCAGTCACCCGGTATTCTCGCCGCGTGATCCGTCGTCTTGCAGCAATCTGCATCTTCGCTCTACTCGTCATGACAGCCTGCGGTAATACCCCGCCGCAACTCATACACGATGACACGGTCCCCGAGGATCTTCGCGCCCTCGCTGATGCCACGTGGGCCGACTTTCTGAGTGCAGTGCCCGCCCGTCACGACTGCCTCCCCCCACCCACCCTGCACGCTGCGTGGGAGCTCGACACCCGCGCTGAATACGAACCGGACCAGATGGTGCTGACCGTGCGGGTACCGGGTACGCCGGCGACGCTACGCAGCCAGCTGATCCACGAGTTCGCTCATCACCTCGAGTTCACCTGCCCGGAACACGATGAGCTTCGAAGCCCATTCCTCGTGGCTCAGGGGTTCCCTGCGGACACAGCCTGGTTCACCGGTGACGCCTGGGAAACAACCCCATCGGAGCAGTACGCCGAAGCCGTCGTAGAACTAGTCGAAGGCCGCCGCACCCATCAGGGGGGCATACACATCACGGACGACGCCATCGACGTCGTCCGTGTGTGGGGTCGGGGGCCGTGACCGGGAGGAGAGCCCGATCACGGCCCGTTGTATCTACTCGTCTCCGAGCTCATCGAGCTCATCCAGCTCGGACTCGATCGCCTGCGCCGTCTCGGCCAGAGACTCAGCCTCTGCGCCTCCTTCGCGAGCAGCTTGCTCCAGTTCGTGCTGGAGCGCCTCGAGATCGGCACCGCCGGCCATCATCTGTACCAACTGCTCGAGCGGTAGCTCGGCCTTGGTGTAGTCGCCATAAACCAGACCCCGCCGCAGAATCACAAAGTGATCGGCAACCGGGTAGGCATGGTGCGGGTTGTGAGTGATGAAGATCACTCCGATGCCGCGGTTCCTCGCCTGCAAGATGTACTTGAGGACGACACCGGCCTGCTTCACACCGAGCGCGGCTGTGGGCTCATCGAGGATCAACACCTTGGCGCCGAAATAGACGGCGCGGGCGATGGCGACCGACTGCCGCTCACCACCCGACAGGGTACCGACGGTCTGATCGGGATCGCGGATATCGATCCCCATCTTGGCCATCTCTTCCTTGGTCGTCTTCTTCGCAAACTCAGAGTCGTAGCTCTTGAACGGGCCCCAACCCTTTGTCGGCTCCGAGCCGAGGAAGAAGTTGCGCCACACCGACATGAGCGGGATCATCGCCAGATCCTGGTACACCGTGGCGATGCCCATCTCCAGAGCGTCGCGCGGTGAGTTGAAGGACTGCTCAACGCCATCGAAGAAGTAATTGCCCTTCGTCGGCTTGTGCACACCGGAGAGAACCTTGATCAAGGTCGACTTACCGGCGCCGTTGTCGCCGAGCAGACAAGTCACCTCACCAGCGCGCACGAACGCAGAGACGTCCTCGAGTGCGATAACGCTGCCGAAGTACTTCGAGACGTTCCGTATTTCCAGAAGGGGGGTTCCGTTGCCGCTCATCGTTGTGCCGCCTTCTGCCGTACGAAGTTGTTGAAGATCACTGCGACGACCAGGACCGTTCCCACAAAGACCTGGAACCAGTCACCGTCGACGCCGGTGATGATGATGCCCTGCTGCACCATCGCAAAGATCAGGGCACCGAACAGGGCCCCGATCGCCGAGCCGTACCCACCGGTGAGCAACGTACCACCGACAACCACGGCGATGATTGCCTCAAACTCCTGCTGGAAGCCGCGTAGCGTGTCAGCTCCGGTGAACTGCACCGCCTGAATCAGTGCAACCAGGAAACCGGCAAACGCGGTGGTCATGAACAGAGCGATCTTGACCCGGTTGACGGGTACACCGACGCTTCTCGCTGCGTTGGCATCACCGCCGGCACCAAATATCCAGTTGCCTTGGCGGGTTCGCAACAGCACCCAAGTTGCGACAAGAGCGAGCCCGACCCACCACAGAATCGCGACCCGGAACCTTGCCCCAAAGATGGTGAACTGACTAGCGAACAGGGTGTCTGCCAGTCCGAAGCCGGACACCTCGTCGAGGTTGCCCAACTGGGTCCGGTTGGTGCGAAGCCGGGTCAGTGCAATGGTCAGACCGCGGAATATGAACAGGGTGGCCAGGGTGATGATGAACGAAGGTAACTTCGTCGTCACCACCAGGAACCCGTTGAACCAGCCGACAGCCAGAGCAACGATCAAGGCCACGAGAATCGCCGGCCACAAGGACCAGCCGAATCCCCCGCCGTCGGTTGGGAAGCTCAGCACCATGATGGTCATGCCGGCAAAACCAACGATCGATCCGATGGAAAGGTCGAACTCGCCACCGATCATGAGCAGTGCCACGGCAATCGCCAGAATCCCCAGCGGAGCCGCCCGGTTCAGAATCGCAGCGGTGGTTGCCCAACTAATGAAGTTGTTGTCGAATGCGACGATCGCAAAGAAGACCCAGACCAGGATCGCACCAACTACGGCGCCGAGTTCGGGCCGTGAAAGCAGTCTGCTGGCCCGACTCACCTCCCGGAGTCTCTCGTCGCTCGCCGGTGGTGCCGCTCCCGGCGCCGGCGCCGTATCAGTTGACACGCACTCCTCCCTCCTCAGTTAATGGTTGGGGCCCGCCATAGCGGGCCCCAACCGGTTTGCATCTAGCGGAGACCTTGCTCCGAATAGCTGATCACGTCAGCAGCGACATCTGAGGTCACTAGCTGCGGACCGGTCAGGATGACACGGTCAACGCTACCAAGCGGAAGCGCTCCGGTCTCCAGGAACTTGGTCAGTAGCACGATCGGCAGATAGCCCTGCAGGAATTGGGCCTGATCGATGGCGAACAGCATGTTGCCCTGATCAATGGCCTCCAGGACCTCGGGACCCAGGTCGAACGTAGCCAGCTTGATAGTTCCGAGCTGACCGGAATCCTCCAGCGCAGCGATCGTTGGGATGGCGCCGGTCGGGCCCAGTGTCAGGACCCCTTCGACCGGATTCGCCTGCAGCGCACCGGCCACCGTCTCCTGGGTACCGGTCGGGTCGGCCAGGTCGACAGGAATCACATCGACCTCGACGCCGAGGCCGTCTTCGAAGCCCTGGCACCGCAGGTCGAGGGCCACGTTGCCCACTTCCTGGTTGATGCAGATAGCGCTGGCGACACCCTCGGCAGCGAATCGCTGACCGGCAATGAAGCCAGCCTCATACTCGGTCTGGCCGACATGGACCAGTACACCGAGGTCGGCGAACACATCGCTACCCGAGTTCATCGAGATAACCGGGATACCGGCCGAGACAGCTGCCCGGATCGAGTCGCCGAGTGCATCGGCGTCCGGCAGCGTCACCACGAGCCCGTCGGGCTGCGAAGCAACCGCGGCATCAATGATCTGACTCATCTCAACCATGTCGAACGTACCGGGTGCCTGATACTCGACCGTGACCCCCATGTCATCAGCCGCAGCATCGACACCGTTGGCTGCTACCGACCAGAACGGGTCGGATGCCTGACCGTGGGAGACCACGACAAAGCGGAACCCGCGCTGGGTTACCGCGTCACCGCCGTCGTCGGCCGCGGTGGTAGCCGTACCCCCGTCGTCACCCGCAGTGGTGGTGGTCTCGGCCTCGTCGTCGCCGCCGCAGGCGGCAACAATCAGGGCAAAGGCCAGCAGGAGTACGAGCCACATCCTTCTTCTCATATCGTCTTCCTCCTCCGTTTCCGTCTACCCACATGTGGTGGGTCTTCTCGCGACGGCGGACCGTGTCCGCCGCGCAATCCTCTTTCAGTTCACAATCCGGCCAAATACTCGAAGCTCTTCCGGGCGTCCTCGATAGGTCCCTCCCCGGGAGCCGGATCGGCATCGAGTACCTTGTCCTGCTCGAGCACGTACCAGCCGTTGAAACCAGCTTCTTCGAGCGTTGCCACGAAGCCGGCGATGTCGATAGCACCTTCGCCGAGTGGCTTGAAGATGCCGTCGATGACCGCCTGGCGGAACGGCAGCTTTCCGGAACGCACCTCCTTTGCCATCTCCTCGTCTACATCCTTGAGGTGAACATGGGCCGTGCGGCCGGCGGCGGCTTTGGCGATAGCGACCGGATCGGCACCGCCCAGGTAGAGGTGACCGGTGTCGAGGCAGAACTCGACCTCGCTGTCGGAGATGAGCCGCTCTACGTGATCAGGTGTCTCGATCGCCATGCCCCAGTGTTGGTGCAACGCCACGGTCAACCCCTCATCCGCTGCGATGGCAATCACGTGTTTCAGGTTATCCAAAAACGCGGCCCATTGACCGCCGGACATCTCGATCGAAGTGTCGTACCCATCCAGACCCGATGCGGGGCCGAGTACGAGGACGTTGGCTCCGCAACCGGCCAGAGTCTGCGAGGCCCGCTTCACATAAGAGAGTTCGCCTTCAGCGCGCTCCGGCAGGTGGAGGACCGCCGGTACAAATGCCCCGACGAGTTCCAGTCCGTAGTGATCGAGCTTGGCCTGCAGCTCCGCCGGGTCCGTGGGCAGGTAGCCGTCCGGTCCCAACTCTGTTGCGCGCAACCCGAGATCCGCCATTTCTTCGAGTACCCGGTCGGCGTCCATCAGATAACCCCAGCCCGGCGACCCGTCAACCCCCCAGGTGATCGGGGCACCGGCGATACGCGACATCAGGTTGCTCATTCGATTTCCTCCAATCGCACGGGTCGATGCTCAGCGTGCGAGATGTTGCAGCCGATCGCTATCCGCAAAGCTTCGCGAGCATCTTCGGGAGTACACGGGCTCGTTGCCTTGCCGAGGGCCACATCGACGAATGTGTCGATTTCGTCTTGATAGGCAGCGGCAAACCTGTCTAGAAAACCCTTCGGGGTAGGTTGCACAGGCTCGGGCATACCGACCTCGACCGAACGAAGCGGCAAATCCGGGGCAAGGCCGACACTGACGCTGTCCCCGGTACCAAACAACTCCATCCGTACATCGTGGCCGACCGGGTCGTGACGGATACCGGACATCAGCGCCCGGGTCCCCTCGCTCAGGGTGAGCACCGCGGCGCCGGTCTCGATGGGTCGATCGTCACCAAAGTCAGCGGTGGTCGCGGTGAAGGAGGTGGCGTACACCTCGAGCACCTCCTGCCCGGTGACGAACCGGAGAATGTCGAAGTCGTGGATCTGGGTGTCGACGAAGATCCCCATGTCGACATAGCCGGGCGGCGGCGGCTCGTAGTCGTGGGTAGTGGTGCGCACCGAGTACAAATGGCCGAGGCTGCCGTCATCAACACGGGCTTTCGCCGCGCAGTATCCGGCGTCGAAACGACGCTGGAAGCCAATCTGGGCCGGGATGCCGCTCTCTCTGATGTGGCTGACAGCCGCGTCCGTAGTCTTGAGATCGACGGCAATTGGCTTCTCGCAGAAGACCGGGATACCAGCTTCGGCGGCGAGGTGCATCATTGGCGCGTGGACGTCGGTGGCTGCGGCAACAACCATGGCATCGATCTCGCCGATCATGGCTTCGGCATCGGGGGCGACGGAGCCGTCGATGTCGGCCGCGACGGCCTCGGCGCGTGCGGCAAACGGATCCGTAACCACCACCGCGGTCACTTTGGGATTGTCCGCCAGTGTCCGAGCGTGAAAGGCACCGATGCGCCCGGCACCAATCAGGCCAACCCGCAAATCCGCCTCCTCTCCGACTCCTCCAGACGGACGTTCGAGAACACGTCTGTGGAACGTTCCAACGCTAGAACGCTATACCGCTCGGGCAGCGCCTGTCAAGCGGTCGTCCCGGACCGCCCCCGCTCGTTGACAGGGAGGACGGGCTGCTATTAGGTTCAGAACGTTGGAACGTTCCAGAAGGACAGGGCAATGGACCAACTCTTCTACCCCGCAGGAACTCTGGGAAGCCCGGGATTCAGCTTGGACATCGAGCCGGAACTCGCCGGCTGGCAGTACTGCGGCCTCAAGGTCTTCGAACTACCTCGCGACGGGTCCAGAGAGATGGCGACCGGCTCCGCAGAAGCTGCTGTCATTCCCCTCGCCGGTAGTTGTGTCGTCGAGACAGAGGGCAAGCGATTCGAAGTCGATGGACGTGACGACGTGTTCTCCGGGATCGCCGGGTTTGCATACGTGCCGATCGACTCGACATTTCGAGTGTCGTCGACCACCGGCGGAGAGGTTGCGGTATGCACGGCTGAAGCGACGCGCCGCATCGACCCGTACGTCGTGCCATCGAAGGCAGTTGCCGTAGAGGTCCGCGGCGCCGCCACTGCGTCGCGTCAAGTCAACAACTTCCTCAACGCGGTCTCTTGGGAAGCGGACAAACTCATCGCCGTCGAAGTAATCACTCCTGAGGGAGGTTGGTCTTCGTACCCCGCCCACAAGCATGATGAGATGACCGACACCGAGGTTGAGTTGGAGGAGATCTACTACTTCAAGATCGCCGGGAATCATGGGGCGGGCTTCTTCACCTGCTACACGATGGACGGCGACATCGGTGACACCATTACCGTCCGCGATGGTGACACCTATCTGATTCCGAGAGGGTTTCACGGCCCGGCGGCCGCGTATCCCGGGCATCATATGTACTACCTGAATGTGATGGCTGGGCCGTCCTTGGAACGGCGCTGGAGCATCACCAACGACCCCCGGCAGGAGCCGGCAATGGCGTCTCTCGAGACGCAGGGTCCCGATCCAAGATTGCCACTGACAAGAGCCGACTAAGGAGGGCGACATGCAAGATCTCACGTTCGTGGTAGGAGAAGATCGAGCCGTAGCGGAGCTATGGGAAGCGCTGGGCAGCGCCTCGATCCAGATGGAAGCGTCGTGCACCTTCCCCCGGCTCGAAGGCCGTGTCGTGCACGTAGCGGTAAAGGACGAGGACGGCGACGCCGCCTACGAGGCGCTGCGGCAAGCCGGCTTTCTACCGATGGATCGGCGCGATGTCATTATCGCCGACTTCGTTCCCCGGCCCGGCGCAATGGGTGAGATCGCCCGCAAGCTGGCCGACGCCGGAGCCAAGGTCTACATCATGTACATGGCCACCGGTGACCGTGTCGTTATCGGGGCCAGTGACCTCGGAAAGGTCGCCGAGATTCTCGGCTAGGCGCGGCTATGGGGACGGTAGGCCCCCACGCACCTGCTTGGTAAGACTCGGGGTCTAGGCGATTCCCAGGTAGCGGTCGGTGGTAGCAACCGCTTCCGCGCTCGTCGCCTGCATTTCGAGCGAGGCTCGGATCGCGTCGATCGTCTCGGGAATCGTCACCGATTCCTGAGGGATGTTGATGGCAAATACCACGTCGTCGCCCGAAAGGCCGACCATCTCTTCCCAAAGCCCGATCTCGTACATGTCGGCCCGCGGACTTTCCATGTACCGCGCCCACTGGAACAGCGACGTGTTCGAATTGAAGCCGTCGGCAATGCGCACGACCTTGATCCGGGGATACGCCTGAAACGCGTCCAGGGCTCCGGCTACTGAGATCCTCTCCTTGGGTGACGCCGAGATCGTAATGATGTGCCCGTGGGTCACCGGGGTGTGCACCAACAGTCCTGTGGCGTCGACCCCCTCCATGATGTTCATCAAGTCAACGGCTTGATGGTTCGGGATCGGCTCTACTTCGAGAACGTTGGTCAAGCCACGATGCGTATCCCCTGGATCGGCGACGCGTCGGATGATGGTGATGAAGGTCTTCGATACCCCGACGGCCTTGTGTATGGCATCGACGGCCCTGATCAGACCTGTCGTGTTGCACGAGGTGAGCTTGAGGTAGTCGACCCCGAGACCCTTCTCGTAGTTGACGGTGCCATGGAAGAAGACGTCCGCTACCTCCGCAGCCTCGCCGCCCTGGAAGACGGCCTTCACCCCTGCGGCGACATACTTCTCCTTGTTCTTCGCTCCGATCCCGCCGGGAGCGGAGTCGAGCATGATGTCGACCTCGCCGAGCAGGTCATCGAAGCTGCCGGACACCGGGATGCCGGCATCTTCGAGGGTTGACTCCGCGCCGGGTACGGCCGCGAAGAGGTTGAAGGGCATGCCCCGTTCCTTGAGGGCACGTACTGCGAGGGTGGGTGCTACGTCGGCAACGCCGACGAGTTCCATGTCCTCTTGCAGGGCAACTCCGGCGGCGAGACGGTTTCCGATGACTCCGTAGCCGGCGACGCCGACCTTTGCCTTACTCATTTGGTGCTCCTTGCTGGGGTTCCGCCTGTCGATGCATTCTCCAGCATTCGTCCGGGGGCTTCAATTCCGCACAAACGCGCCAATGGCAACTCAGGCCGAGGCCTCCTTCTCTTGCTTTCGCTTCTCGTGGACCCAGACCGAGTACTCGTCGGCGAAGCCAACGAGCAGCAACGGCACCAAGCCTCCGGTGAATACCCCGGCGGGAGTCGAGGTCACCAACAGGATGAACGTGTAGACCACCGCGAGCAACGACGCGCCGACTCGCCACTTGTAGACATCGTTGATCATCGGTGCGTTGAGACACAAGGTGGCCCCAGCCGAAAAAGCTGCGGTGGCCCCGAGCACGGGTGACAGCAAGCCGATGGATAGGCCGAGCAGCGGCAGCAATGCCATCGACTGCAGCACCCGCTTTGGGGCCTTCGGGTTGCGCGAGACGAAACCCAGCACAATGAAGACGAAGGGGGCAAAGACCAGGCCAATGCCCACCAACGCCATATTGATCTCCGTTGCG
>JASJAS010000124.1 GCA_030066875.1 Acidimicrobiia bacterium
TGACCATGAACGACGGCGAGAACCGGATGAACCAAGACTGGCTCGATGCATTCACCGCAGCGCTCGACGAAGTCGACCAAGCGTCCGATCCGCTCGCCTTGGTCACCACCGGGCAGGGCAAGTTCTTCTCCAACGGCCTCGACCTCGAGTGGATAATGAGCTCCGGCGTCGACATGCCCCGGTTTGTGGCCGACGTCGAACGGTTGCTCGCCCGAGTGGTGGCCGCGCCTTACACAACAGTTGCCGCGTGCAATGGGCACACTTTTGCAGCCGGCGCCATGCTGGCCCTCTGTCATGACTTTCGCGTGATGCGAGCCGACCGCGGGTTCTTCTGCCTCCCGGAGGTAGACATCCAGATCCCGTTTACACCCGGCATGAACTCGCTGATCATGTCCCGAATGACGATCACCGCTGCCCACGAGGCGATGGTGACCGGGAAGCGCTTCGGCGGGGCAGAAGCGGCTACCAAACACATCGTCCACCAAGCAGTCGCTGAGGACGAGGTTCTTCCGACCGCCATTGGTGTAGCAAGCGAGTACGCGGGCAAGGACCGCAACACCTTGGCAACCATCAAGGAGCGGATGTACGGCGAGACTATCCGGTTGCTGCAGAACAGTCCCGGAACCGAGCCGGTATAGCGGTGCATCCCATCGACCGTGCAGCAGCTGTGATGGTCAGACGCGGGCCGCGCCGCCTGCGCATCTTTCCCGGAGGTTGGGGAGAGTCCCGCTACATGTCACTGCTCGAGGATCTTGGTGCGTTCGAGGGAGCGCCACCGGCGATCGACATCTCGTGGGGCCCGCCCAAGCAGCGGCCGGATCGCACCATTACCGATGGTCACTTCGAGGCAATAACCGACCTGCCGGCGGTAGCCCGAACTGCCGCAGTTCGGCATGTGGAGCCTCGGTCTGGATCCGATCGACTCTGCCTGCTCATGGCGGCTTGGAACGATCACGGCTACGACACGCGTCAACGCCTCGCCGACGAGCTGGTGCAACGTGGGATAGGCAGCCTGCTCCTCGAGATCCCGTATTACGGACACCGTCGGGTGGTCGCCGATGACGAGCAACCGATCCAAACCGTGGCCGACTTCGCCCGAATGGGTTTCGGTGCGGTGAGCGAAGGCCGCGCCTTGCTCCATCACTTCCGGAACCGTTACCGCATGGGAGTTTCCGGCTACTCAATGGGAGGCAACATCGGGGCTATGGTCGCGGCGACGGCAGACTTCCCGGTTGCTTCCGCCCCGCTGGCGGCTTCCTACTCCCCGGGACCCGTCTTCCTCGACGGCGTAATCAGTAGCGGCATACAGTGGCAAGCTCTGGGTGGCAAACAGCGGCGTGACGAGTTGCGTGATGTCCTCACTGCCGCATCCGTGCTGCGCTTGCCTGTCCCGGAGTGGGCACCCGCTGCAGTACTCGTGGCGGCGCGTTCGGATGGTTTCATCCCGACCAGCGCCGTCGATCAACTGCACCGCCACTGGAAAGGTTCCGAATTGCGATGGCGCCGCGGCGGTCACGCCACGCTGCTGTGGCGCCAACGAAACGTCCTCGCAGATGCGATCTCCGACAGCTTCGAGCGCACCGCAGCGTTTGCGTAGGGCTTAATCTTGGGGCTATGGACACACTTGCCATCAAGAGATTCGGCGGGACCAACGTCACCGTTGTCGAGGGTGACGTAACCCGTCAGCAGGTCGAGGCCGTCGTCAACACCGCCAACGAGAACCTCCAGCACAAGGAAGGTGTTGCCACCGCGGTGGTGCGCACCGGGGGCCGGGTCATCCAAGAGGAGTCCGACACTTGGATTCGCGAGCACGGCCCGCTCACGGCCGGCGAAGCCGCGGTCACCACCGGAGGAATGCTGCACGCGTCACACATAGTCCACGCGGTCGGGCCGTATCACGACCAGGAGAACAGCGCGGACCTTCTCGGCCAGACGGCCCAAGCCGCTCTCGCCGCAGCTGCGGCCCACGGCATCAACACGATTGCCATGCCGGCGATATCGACGGGGAGGCGCGGCTTTCCCGTCGATGAGGCAGCCGCGGTGATGGTCGATGCGATCCGCCATTGGCTCACCGAGAATCCCGAGACCTTTACCGAGGTGCGGCTCGTCGGCTTTGGAGAGGACGACGCCGAGCAGTTGGCTGCGGCGCTACGCGCGGCCGGTTAGCGCCGCTCCAGTCGCTCGCGAAGATCGTCCGATAGCGGAGCCGAATTGGCCATTCGAACGGGAGTGATCGACACCAATCCCGCGTCTAGTGCGGCAATATCCGATCCAACCGTGTCGCCACGCGTTTGCAGTACCCCATCGAAGCTGTGCCGATACCGCCCGTCGTCTCCTGCGAATAGCGAACCGTGACTGGTCCGGGCCAGCGTCGTGATACGGCGCGCCGTTGCCATGTCGGCCTCGCTGGGCATATTGACCGACAGCAGGTCGACTCCTGCGGGGAATCCATGATCAAGCACTGCAGCGGCTATGTCCGCGGCAATGGCAGCGTGACGCACCCACATCTCGTCCGAGGCCGGGCTGCGAGCCCAGCGGACGAACTCGGGCCACACCCCAAACGAGGCTGAAGAGAATGCGATCCCGCCAATACCGAGGTTCGACGCTTCGATGGCGGCGGCCAACGTGCCGCTCCCGGCCGAGAAGGCGCTGCCCTTGTTTGCCCCGATATTGATCCCGGACAGCACTAGATCGGGCGGCTCATCGAGAATCGCAAAAGCACCCATGTGGACACAATCGGCGGGATAGCCGACAACCGCCCACATCTCCAGGTCCTCATGGTGGTGGCGGGTAACGATGACTTCGCTGTGTCTGCTGATGGCCTTCCCCGTCCAGCTCCGCTCCCGGTCCGGCGCAACGACGACGACTCGACCCAGCGGCTGCATTGCCCTGGCAAAAGGAACCAGAGCCCGGGCTTCGATACCGTCATCGTTGGTTATCAGCAGGGTCGTCATCGGAGCCGCACACTAACCGGGAATATTCTTAGTGGTTTCTTACTTGAAATCTGAGTCCAAATGACTTAGATTAAGTGTGGATAGATTAGATAGATCATCTCAAGGGAGAAGAACATGAATCTGGTTAGGTTTGATCCTTTCGCCGTGATGAGAGACTTCGATCGGATGTTCGAGGCGAGCGGCAGGCCACAAAATCGTTGGATGCCGCGAGTTGACGTGCTCGACAACGACAGCGACCTGACGGTCCGCACGGAGGTTCCCGGTGTAGATCCCGAGAGTATCGACGTGACGGTCGAAGGCGGAACCCTCACGGTCAAGGGCTCGAGAAGCTTCGAGAACGAAGAGACCACAGAGAACTATCACCGCAAGGAGATCTTCGAGGGGTCGTTCGAACGGACCATCCTGCTTCCCGACGGCGTAGACCCGGAAGCCGTGACGGCAGCCAGCAAGGACGGGATCCTCGAAATCACCATCCCCAAGCGACCCGAGGTCCTACCTCACAAGGTCACAGTCGAGGTTCAGCGCTAAAACTCTCCCTCCCCCTCCCTCCCGCTTAGCGCTGTAACGGGCCGGCCCGCTCCCCGGTGGGCCGGCCCCCTCTTTGCCGAAAAAGTACGATGAGAACAACCGTAGAGTTGGCAAGCATGACGATTCCCGAGAGCCCCGGTTCCCAAGACGCATCCGACCTGGAGAAGCCATCCGGCCTCGTCCGGAAGACCGGTGTTGCCGTCGCCGGTGGCGCCGTCACCGCCGCCGGAGTCGTGATGCTGGTGACGCCGGGCCCAGGGGTCCTGGCAATTGCCGTCGGACTCGGCATCCTCGGGACGGAGTTTCGCCGACCGCGGCGCCTACTCGATCGGGTCAAGGATCGGATCAGCGGCACCAATACGTAAGATGCCGTGATCTGAAAGGGGGCAGCATTGATCCACACCACCGAAGTCGTCGAGGTCGATGAGGAACTGGTCGCCGCCTTTGCCCGGCTCACTCCACAGCTGTCATCTTCGAGCCCGGCTCCGGGTGCCGACGAGTTGGCCGCGATCGTCGCCAGCCCGGCCACCGTCCTGTTCGTGGCGCGGGATATCGACAGCGGCGAGATAGTGGGGAGCCTGACGCTTGCACTGTTTCGCATTCCCACCGGGCTGCGCGCGTGGATCGAAGACGTCGTCGTCGACGAAAGCGTGCGGGGCCAGGGCGTCGGTGCTGCCCTCAACCACGCGGCGCTGGAGCGGGCCCATGCCGAAGGAGCACGCACCGTGGACCTGACCTCCCGGCCCAGCCGCGAGGCCGCCAACCGGCTCTACAAGCGGCTCGGTTTCGTAATGCGCGACACCAACGTCTACCGCTACAGCCACAAGGGGTAGCACCGAGTCTCCCGTGCCGCTAGGTCTCCTCAGGCTCGACGATCTTTACCGCAAGCCGGGTGATCTTCCCGTCGACGATGGTGTATTCGTCGCGCCCATGAACCGGACCCGGAAGGGCCGACGAGGTGCAGATCCACTCCGACGTCGCTCTACCGCCGGTGATGTCGATCCGACGCACGTTCAATTCGAGGTCGGGTAGCGGCTGCTCCCAGCCCCGACGGAGCGCCGTGCGCACCGCCTCCTTGCCAACCCAAGGATCAGTCTCCCCCGTGAACGGTTCGACATACACGGCATCCTCCGAGAAGAGGGCCATCATCTCGTCCTCAGCGGCAGCTCCGCGCCGCATCGCAGCGAAGTAGCGCTCGATCAGATCTCGGTCATTCGACATTGGTCCTCCTGCTACCTTCGGAGCCATGGACGACGGTACCAGCGCTCAGATCCGCGATTTGGTGGCGGCGGTAACTCGGCAGCCGGAACAGCTGCCGGTCCAGCATCTCGTTGAGCTCGCCGGCTCCCCGCACCACGACATCACGCTGGACCTGAGCGACCAACCTGCCGTGGCGTATGCCAAGCCGCGCCGCCATCCCGCATTTGGGGGTCTGACCCAGCGGGAAGCCGAGGTGGCAAACCTGATTGCGGCCGGATACTCCAACCGCCAGCTTGCTGAGGCGCTTTTCATCTCGGTAGCTACGGTCAAAGACCACGTACACGCCATCCTGCACAAAACGGGCTTCGACAGCCGGGCACAGATAACCGCCGCCTGGCTCGGCGCTGAGATCTAGAGCCCGGTGCTCCACCCGGGCATCGCCATCCCCACCTCCGGCTCGGCTGCGAGCAACGGTCCCGCGGCCGTCATGTAGTCGGCAAACCACGGCGCCTGGGCGTTCGCACCCATAGCCTCCTGGTTCGAGTAGATCTCAAACAGATAGAAGACGTCCGGATCGTGCATGTCGTCGCACCAGACGACGATTTCCTGCTCGGGGTTGCCGGCTGCGCGTGGTGCCAGGTGCTCTTGATAGAGCGCCGCGACCTCGGAGCGCTTCCCCGGCTGGGTCCTGGTCTTGATGATCATTGCCAGCTTGCTCACATGCTCCCCTTTGTGGACATGGCGGCAAGCTAAGGGCTCACCAACCCTCACACCATCCATCGATAGATGGGTTTTCCTCCGTTCTTGCGTACCCCGGCGGCGTTATTCCCCGTGGAGATCCGCAAGAACGAAAGGGGTGTCCCTGTTTTTTCCAGACCAGCGCTAATCGAGCGCTAATAGGCGGCTAATCGCCCCGACGGACGGTCGGGGCATGGATACATACAAAAGCCTCCTAGCCCTCACAGTGACCATCCTCTTCACCCTCGGGACCCCGGTCTCGAAGAACACGGTGGAGCCCAACGTTGCGCTCCACACCATGACCAACCTCACCGTTGGGCAGGAAGAGATGGTCAACCACAGCCTGACGCTGTTCGACGATGCCGGGCTCCGGCTCCCCGGAATCGACTTTGTTGGACACACCGACAACACAGCCTGCAACGGCAAAGACGGCATCGCCATCCGGCATCCCCAGCGCACCGAAGTCAGGCTCTGCAGCGAAGAGACCAACCTGTGGCAGAAGCGGATCCTCATCCACGAGATGGCCCACGCCTGGGACCACCACACCCTCCACCAGGATGAACGGGACGAGCTGATGGCGACCCGCAGCACCATCGACGGATGGCGCGACGGAGAATGGCACGAGCGAGGCGCCGAGCACACCGCCGAAATCATAACCTGGGGCATCATCGACCAGCCGCTCAACATCACCACCATCGAAGAGAACAGCTGCCAGGAGCTGCGGGCCGGGTACCTCACCCTGACCGGCAGCCATCCCACCCAGGGCCACACGAGCTGCAGCTGAGCCCTTCCGTGAATAGCGAAACCGGCGAGGCGACCTAAGCGTCGCCTCGCAGCCGTGTCACGATCGAGCGGCGGTCGAGAGCGGACAGGGCTTGATCGAGATCGGCAATGATGTCGTCCGGGTGCTCGCCACCGACGTTCAGCCGAATCAAGTTTGGTGGAACTGAGGCCAGCTCGCGGCCTTCGTCGCCTTGCTGCTGGTGCGTGGAAATAGCCGGGATGGTGGCAACGCTCTTGATTCGCCCGAGGTCGGTCGCTCGCCAGATCATCTCGAAGCCGTCGAACACGCGGCGGGCTGCCGTCGCCCCGCCCTTCACCTCGAAGGAGACCAGGTGCCCGTAGCGGTTCACCTCGGTTCCATAGTCATCCGCTCCATCGACCAGCCACATGGTGCGGGCGGCGACGTCGTGTCCCGGCATGGAGTCGATCCCCGGGTAGGCGACCCGGGCTATGTGATCGTGACCTTCGAGGTACTGCGCCACCTGCATGGTCGAGGAGCTCATCGAATCCATGCGATGCCGCAGCGTCCGCAGATCGTTGAGCGTCATCAGGGCGTTGAAAGGGCTGACCCCGGGGCCGTGGTCGCGGAAAGGGAGCAGCTTCACATACATGGCGAAGTTCTCCCGCATCTCCGTTGGGCCGATGTCGGTGGTGATGCCGTGGCGAGCGATGACCGCACCACCGATGGCGAACCCGGAAGCGGTCATCGACTTGGTCGTGGAATGCACGACGATGTCGGCACCGAGGGTCAGGGGCCGGGTGAGCGCCGGAGTGGCCACAGTGCTGTCGACGATGAACGGCAGACCCGCGGCGTGGGCGATGTCGGCCACCGCCGCGATGTCCGTGACGCTGAGCGAAGGGTTGGAGGGAGTCTCCCCGTACACAAAGCGGGTATTGCCGTCGACCTTGTCGGCCCATTCGTTCAGATCCAGCGGATTGCGTACCCAACGGATGTCGACACCCCGCTCTGCCCCATAACGTTCTGCGAAGAGCATGAAGGTGCCCCCGTAGCAGCGGCAGCTGGCGACGATGTTCATACCGGCGTTGGGCTTCTCGAGGAACGGATTGGTCGCCATGAACACTGCGGCCATGCCTGAGGAAGTGGCAACCGCAGACGCCTCGCCATCGAAGCCGTAGCCCTCGAGCAATGCCAGCGTCTCTTCCAGGTAGTGCACGGTCGGGTTGGCGATCCGCGAGTACACCCAGGCGGGCATGAGGTAGGCGAGCGCGGCTTCCATGTGGTCGCTGTTCTCGAAGTGTTGCGCCGAGCTCATGAAGCCGGGTTCGATGATGCTGCCCTGATTGGCGAGTGCGGCTTCCATGTCGTAGATACCGTGAACGGCGATCGTGTCGAATTTCTTGGTTCGCATGATCGACCGCCGGTGCGCCTCTGCTGCAGCCATCGCCTCGCCGCGGGCGACATACTCAGCTACGCCGTCAGGTTGTTCGCTCATCTCAGTCCCTCCCGGCTTGCGGGGCTGTGCCGGGACAGAGTCACTCGATGGGCAGCTCCTGCGTCGCCTTGATCTCGATCAGAACCAAGCTGGTGTTGATCCGCGCCATGCCGGGGATCGGAGTGAGTTTGTTGACCACGAACGCCTGCAACTCGTCGCGGTTGCGGAACACCGCCTTGAGCAGGTAGTCGAACTCTCCTGTGATGTGATGGCACTCCAACACTTCCGGCATGTCCTGGACCAGCTCTTTGAATCGTTCGATTGCATCGAACTGGTGCAACTGCAGCGAGACATTGATGAAACAGACCATGTCGTAGCCGATGGTCTCCCGATCGAGCAGTGTCGCGTACTGCCGAATCACCCCGGCTTCCTCGAGCCGCCTCATGCGGGCGTGAATCGCCGGGGCAGAGAGCCCGACCCGACGGGCGATCGCCGCATTGCTGACCCGGCCGTCGGCCTGCAACAAGCGGAGGATCGCCTTGTCAGTCTCGTCTATGTCTGCTTGTGCTGAAGACTTTATCATTGAGGGACCTTCTCTGTGAATAGTCCGTTTGTCCTATTGTCCCAACACCTTATATTCTTTGGCAAATGAATTCAAGAACGTTGGATCATTCTGTTTGATAGGCCGAGACGGGGATTCGGCCGAACAAACGAAAGACTGGCTCTCGACCACCTGCTGATAGCACCCGGGTTCAAGCAGGATGGCCTCGTTGCCGATATCGAATCGCTCGCAGTGAGGAGACATGTTGCCCAACCGTTGCGGCCGCAGAATGACGACCCTGGCAGTTGCCGTCTGCCTCGCCGCCTCCCTGCCGGTTATTGGAGGCGGGAACACCACCGCGGCATCGGCCCAGGTCTGCCCGGACCCAGCGCTGAGCGCCGATGATCCTCGAGCCGTGTGGGTCGAGGGAACGATGACCGATGATGACGGCGCGACCCGCGATTTCTATAACCGCGCCGCCATGCTGGAGTGGGACAACTTCATGGGTGACTGGGCCGACGCCGACGGAACGGCCCAGGGCAGCGCCGCCTATGCGGTCGAGTCGCTGCCCGATGACAACACCCCCGGGCCGCACTCCTGGGATGTCACCTCGCTGGTGACGGATTGGCTGAGCGGCACTCCCAACCAAGGCCTGATGCTGCGCCGGGTCGGAGGAGCCGGACCATTCGATTTCTACAGCAGGGAACATCCAGTCGCAGCCGAGCGCCCGCAACTCATAGTCGGCACATCTGCCGGCACGGTGGTGCTCTCGCCCACGGCAGACACCCATCTCGATAGCTCGACCTACCAGGGCTTCGGCGATGACACCCGGCTTCGCATAGCGGAAAACCCGACGCTACTCCGCTTTGACCTTGCCGGGATTCCGGCAGGGACCATCAACTCTGCAACGCTGCAGATGTGGAGCTACGCCGAGTACGGCAGCTCCGCCCTCGACGTAGGTGTGTTCCGGGTGTCCCATGACCCGGGATCCCTCCCCGCCGCCCAGAACGGGATTGCCCACGCGTATGAAGGCGATGCCGGTCTCGGCGGGCACCCCGATGTGTTCGAGCACACGACCTTCGGCGATGCTTCATGGAGCGACGTGTATCGGAACGCCGACTCGGCCACGCTCGAGCTGGTTTCGTCAGGTGCCGGATTCGAACAGCTCGACGGACAGGCTCTGAAGGTAACGGTACCGGCGGGAGACAACTCCGGCGCCGGCTTTGCCTTCAAGTTCGAGGAGCAAACCGGTGCGGAACCCGAAGAGATCTACTTCCGCTACTACATACGTATCGATGACAGCTGGAGCCCCACCTACGGCGGCAAGTTCCCGGGCATCTCGGGCACATACGGCGTTGCGGGGTGGGGAGGGCGACCTTCAAACGGGACGAACGGATGGTCCGCGCGCGGCGGCTTTCACCCGACGATCCCAGGCGACGCCAACCCCCTTGCCGACACGGTGCCCGTCGGACACTACGTTTATCACGCCGACCAGGGCACCCAATGGGGCGACAACGTGCTGTGGCAGGACGGCTATCTCGGCTACCTGGAAAAGGACCGTTGGTACTCGATAGAGCAGCACCTCGTGCTCAACTCCCCCGGGGTCAACGACGGGATTCTGGAGACATGGGTCGACGGCCGGTTGGCCTATCGGGAGACCGATTGGCGATGGCGCGATACCAGCGATCTGAAGATCGAGCAGATCTGGATGAATGTCTATCACGGAGGCACTGCCGTGCCCGATGAGGACATAAGCCTGTACATCGACAACATCGTCATCGCTGCTAGCTACATCGGCCCGATGAAGGGAGCGCCGTGTGCGCCAACCAGCGGCCGTTTCATCGACGATGATGATTCGATCTTCGAGGCGGACATCGAGAAGCTGGCCGCTGCCGGAATCACCGCAGGGTGTAACCCGCCAACCAACGATCGGTATTGCCCCGATGACTCGGTCAACCGCGGACAGATGGCGGCGTTCCTGGTGCGAGCGCTGGGCCTGACTGCTGCGGGGATGGTGGAATTCGTCGACGACGATGGCTCGGTGTTCGAGGACGATGTCGAAAGGCTGGCGGAGGCCGGAATCACCCGGGGCTGTAACCCGCCGGTGAACGACCGGTATTGTCCGGCGAATCCAGTGACGCGGGGGCAAATGGCGGCGTTTCTGGTGAGGGCGTTAGACCTCCCGGCGGGAACACCGGACGTGTTTGTCGACGACGATGATTCTGTGTTCGAAGCAGATATCGAGGCGCTGGCCGAGGCCGGGGTGACACGAGGCTGCAACCCGCCGCTCAACGACCGGTTCTGCCCAACATCGAATGTGACCCAGGGGCAGATGGCGGCGTTCCTGCACAGGGCGCTCGGGTAACGCCAACCGGCACAGATCGAGAAGAGGGGCTCCAGCGTATCTACCCAACTCCTCGCCCGATCCACGATTCAGGGGAAGCGCTTGGCTGGATGGAACGCACGGGTTGCTGGTGATCTGGGTGCTCAGGCGCGGCTGGTCCACGTGTTGCTTGGAGGTCTATGATCGAATATGACCGCTCGCTCAATTGAGCAACGAATCTCAGCCGTCCTTCGCCGACTCAAATCGGACCCGAACGTATGGATAGCCACAGCGTCACCGGCGGGCGTTCCCCATCTTGTACCCCTGTCTCTGGCGTGGGCCAATGGAGAGATTCTTGTGACTTCCCCGTCCGAGACACCCACTGTTCGCAATGTCGCAGCCACTGGCCGCGCGAGAGCGGCCTTGGACAGCACTGAGGACGTGGTGATCATTGAGGCAGCAGCCTCGGCAGCAAGTCTCGATGTGATACCGGAAGCCTCGATGGACTTCTACGTGTCCACGGTCGGGTGGGATCCTCGCAATGAATCTGGGAACTGGTCGATGTTGACGCTGCGCCCTCGCTTGATCCACGCCTGGAACGGAATCGGCGAAATCGACGGTCGCACGATTATGCGACGTGGCGAGTGGCTCACCGGCTGAAACGTCATGCAGCGTTCTCCGTGAAGAGATCGCCAGCGGCACAGAGGTGCGGCGACGTCCGGGACGGCCACAGTGTTCGGCTGTGAAGAGTGGGGGCCGCTAGTCGACGTCGGTTACCAGTGACATCTCCAGCGAATTCAGGTCGATGCCGGTTTGCTCTGCCATCGCCCGAAACTCGTCACCGTGGAGCATCCCGGCATAAGCCCGCGCAGACTGCTCGTCACCAAACTTGTGGTACACAGTCACGATCTGCGGATCCTCTAGGTCCCTATGAACACTGTGGGAGATGACTCCGCCTTGTTCCCTTATCGCTGCGCCGTCCTCGTCATATGTCTTCTTCCATCGGGCGAAGTCCTCAACCCTGTGCTTGGAGATCATGCTCACCGACACGTCGGCCCCTTCCTTCCCCGCAACCGCGGGGCTAGCTGGCAACCGAACCTACCCGCGGCCCGGCCCGGTTGGGGGAGGTTGTTGGAAGGATCGCTCGGACCTACCGCCGAGGGTGGCTTCGATTCTGTCGAGTCGGGTCGGTCAGCACGATATGTGCAAGCCTTTCGGATCCGAGTGAACGGCAGCGCACGTCTGACTCGGATGCGGCTCACCCGCTGAGTGTGATGAAGGATCCGAATCGGATGAGGTTGGCGTCGCGGTCGAGGCACGCGCCCTCTCGGAGTCCGTAACTCGTATCAGCCGGCTCAACCAGGCGCCCATCGATCGCGGCTTGACTCCATTCTCGGTAGAGAGCGTCGGCGTCATCGACATAAAGGTAGACCGCACTCATGTTTCTCCGGGGTTTCAGGCCGTCCACCTGGGTGAGGTGGAGTTGGACGCCGTCGCGCTCGGCGAACGCGTACGCGTCGGGGCCCTCGTCGCGACGCACTGCGAACCCGAGCTTGCGGTAGTGCTCGACGGCGAGGTCGATGTTTCGGACCGGGAACACGGGCGACAGGCGATCGAACATCACGGCCGAAACGGTAGCAAACCCGCCGCTGAGGCAACGGCGCCGATGCCCCAGCCCGGCCACAAGTGCTGAGACCAACAGCTCGATCAAGAAGAACACCCCTACCCACTTCCCGGTCACCTGGTAGGAGAAACCAACACCATGGCACTGCTTGTATGTTTGGATACTGAGGAGCGGGGCCGCGATTGGAGGAAGCGATGGTCGCCGCGGGACCGACTTCGACCATCGTCGACCGACGCTTTGTCGTTGCTCTGGTGGTCGTCGCGATTGCCGGCTGTGGCAGTGCAGCGTCGCCGACAACATCCACCGAGGCGGCCCCGCCCGTCACCTTCTCTCCATCGGCTTGGACGCGGATCCCCCACGACGCAGCGGTTTTTGGCGGAGAGGGCGATCAGAGGATGGAGAGTGTGACCGCAGGGGGCCCGGGGCTGGTGGCGGTCGGTTGGGAAGGAGGTGAAGACCGGGATGCGGCGGTGTGGACCTCTCCCAACGGGGCCGGCTGGTCCCGCGTCGCCGACGATCAAGGGACCTTCAGCGGCGGGGGATTTCGGGGCATGGCGAGCGTTGCTGCTGGGGGCCCGGGGCTGGTGGCGGTCGGATGGGAAGGGTCGGCCGGTGACACCGACGCGGCTGTGTGGACTTCTCCGGA
>JASJAS010000125.1 GCA_030066875.1 Acidimicrobiia bacterium
AACCGGGCCGTCAGTTGCCGGGCCTGGAGAAGTGCATGTAGTCGGCGGACTGCCACACGCCGCCCCAGCTCCAGCCGACTTCCTCGAAGATGGCGACTGCTTCGTCACCGAGGTTGATCATGCCTGGAAGAGCCGGTTCTCGAGCGGTGTAGGGCTCGCCCTCCAACGGCAGAACGTTGCCTTCGCGAGCCCAGGGGTTGAGGAGCGGGTTGATGTCGACGGCCAGGCCGAACGCATGGTTGGACCAGCTCTCGGTGCCGTCGACGTAGCGGCAGTTGAATCCCGAGGTTACGTTTGCCCGCATCGCGGCCTTGTCGTCTCCGTCGTAAGCATCTACCAGCTCGATGCGTTCGATGGGGAATCCGATGTCGAAGAGACCCTCGAAAGCCGCAACGACATCGGGTACGACCGCCGAATTGATGACCATAGGTCCAGTAGCGACGCTGCCGTCGAAGTCCCAGTAGGTGAGGGTGAGCAGCGAGAGCTGGTCGAAATGCAGCGGGCATCCCTCACGCCAGCTTGCCCACACCGTCTCCGCCGTCACCGGGCTCACGTCGTATTGGAACACTGGAGGCAAAGACGTCGTCGTAACCACGTCGAGCGTGGTGATCGTCGGTGACGGTGACGTCGTCGTTGTGGCCGGAGAACCAGCGGCGGTTGTTGTCGACACCGGAGGGAGCGCGGTGAGCGGGACAGCCTCGGGCGTTCCTGCCGACGGCTGCTGACCGGCGGAGCCGCAACCTGCGAGCAGTGCAACGACTGTCCCGCCCAGGATGACACGCCAAGACCACATAGGAGACAACGTAGTGCGCTGGATGAGATACACCTCAGTTGGGGGCCAAGAACAGGGTGATTGCATCGTTGACGGCTGCGGTGTTCTCGAACGGCATCATGTGCCCGGCACCCTCGATGATGACTATCCGGGCGTCTCCGAGGGCAGCAGCGAGGGGTTGCGCGGCGCTCGGCTTGGTCATCACGTCTCGCTCGCCGAGGAGGAGCAGCGTCGGGCACTGCACGGCGGTCGCCACCTCGGCCGCGCCGGAGTAGGAGTTACACGCGGCGAAATCGCGAGCCAGCACTCCCTGTTCTGCCGCGATTGAAAAGGTCTTCGCTATGTCGTCGACCCACTCTTTCGGACGACCGAACCCGGGACGCTCGGCGATACTCCACTTCATGACCAGCGCTGCTGCCTCCGGGTCGTTGGCGTTGGCAGCCGCCAGCAAGTCGCGATGGACCGGCATCGTCGCTGCGGTCGCCATGAGCACCAGGTGGGAGACAAAATCGGGGTTGCGCGCTGCGGTCTCGAGCACGATCAGTGAACCCATGGAATGGCCGGCCAGCGCAACCGGGCCTGAGTCGAGACGGCGCATCTCAGCTCCGAGCCACTCTGCGTAGGCCGTCACCCGACTCAAGGCCTCCTCCGATGAGTTGCCGTGACCGGGAAGGTCGACCGCGATCGATTCGGCGAAGAACCGGGTCTGGTAGCGCCATGACGCTGCGTCGAGGCCGGCGCCGTGCACGAAGATGATCTGGCTCATGCTGGGATCTTAGGGAGCAAGGCCAACGGCGCAGCAGCGGCAATCGTCCTTTGGGATGACCGAGCAATCAACCATGCGGCCGACGCAGGACCGGCCGGATTCGCATAGGTTTGGCGGAGACGCTCGCAGTCCGAGCTCGTCCGAGTACGAAAACGATCCGGGAGGGAGTTCCCATATGACAAGCACCCAGGCCCCGCTGACCGGGGCGATCGCAGCCCGTATCGACAACGGGGCCAAGATCTACGGCGAAGGAGACACAGAAGTGCGGGCGCTGGACGGGGTCAGTGCGCAGTTCGAGTCGGGGCGGTTCACCGCCATCATGGGCCCGTCGGGTAGCGGCAAGTCGACCCTGCTGCATTGCGTCGCCGGTCTCGATGTGCTTTCCAACGGGAAGGTGTTCATCGGTGACATCGAGTTGGGTTCGCTCAACGACAAAGACCTGACGCTGCTACGGCGGGAGAAGGTGGGCTTTGTCTTCCAAGCATTCAACCTGATCCCGACTCTCACGGCTCGCGAGAACGTGCTGCTCCCGTTGCTGATCGCCGGGGACGACCACGACGAGCAGTGGTTCGAGCAGGTGGTCGGCATCCTCGGCATCGATGACCGGCTATCTCATCGACCATCGGAGCTCTCCGGGGGCCAGCAGCAGCGGGTCGCCGCGGCTCGAGCACTGGTTTCCCGACCCGCCATTGTTTTTGCCGACGAGCCGAGTGGAAACCTCGACTCGAAATCCGCGGCCGAGCTGCTCGATTTCATGCGGCGAGCGGTCAAGGAGTTTGGGCAGACGATCGTGATGGTTACCCACGACCCCGTCGCTGCTTCATATGCCGACCGGGTGGTGTTCCTCGAGGACGGCAAGATCGTCGACGAGTTGCTGGATCCCACCCCGGATTCCGTGCTCGATCGGATGCGGCAGTTCGGAGCGTGACGTCATGATTCGCACTGCTCTCAAGACGGTCTTCGCGCACAAGCTGCGGCTGGCGCTGACCGCGCTGTCGGTGATGATCGGGGTTGCGTTCATCGCAGGCACTTTCATCTTCACCGACACGATTGACCAGACGTTCAACGACCTCTTCGATGATCTCTTCGAGGGTCAGGACGTGATTGTTCAGGGCGAAACCGAGTTTGACGTCGGTTTCAGCGGACCTCCTCCGATGGACGCGGATGTACTCGACGCTGTGCTGGCCGTTCCCGGAGTTGAGGCGGCTGAAGGCTCTGTTGGCGGTATGGCCATCATTTACGACTTGGAGGGTGAGGCCATCGTGCCGACGGGGCCCCCGACCATCGGTGGCTCGATGACCGAGGACCTGCGCCTGGCCGGCAACGTCGATCTGCGCGATGGTCGAACGCCTGAAGGCTCCAGTGAGGTAGCCATCGATGCCCGGACCGCAGAGGACAACAACATTGCGGTCGGTGACGTCGTCAAGGTGCAGACTCCGACCGAAGTAGCGGAGTATGAGGTCACGGCGATCATCGGCTTTGGGGAGTCTGACAACCTCGCAGGCGCGACCTTCGCCGGCTTCGAGCTCGCCACGGCACAGCGCTTGTTCGAGTTGGAGGGTCAGTATTCGTCGATCGTTGTCATCGGCGAGGAGGGGACCAACCCGGACCTGCTGCGAAGCAGCATCGCCACCGTGCTCCCCGAAGGAGTCGAGGCGGTGACAGCTGCCGATGAGTCGGCAGCCCAGTCCGAGGCTTTGTCCGAAAGCCTCGGGTTCCTGCAGACCGCACTTCTGGTGTTTGCGCTGGTCGCGGTTTTCGTTGCTTCCTTCATCATTCAAAACACCTTCAGGATCATCGTCCGCCAGCGGCAGAAGGAGCTGGCATTGATGCGCGCCGTGGGCGCCACCGGCGGTCAAGTTGTATGGATGGTCGTAATCGAGGCGATCGTTGTGGGGTTGGTCGCGTCGGTTCTCGGAATCGCCTTTGGATTCGTCATCGCACAAGGCCTCACCAGCGTCATGGCGGCGATCGGATTCGATCTGCCGTCGACCACAGCCCCCCTTGCGACGCGCACCATCATCGTTGGTGTCGCAGTCGGGCTGGGGGTGACCGTTGCGGCCGCAGTGCTCCCGGCGGTTCGGGCGTCGCGTATCCCGCCGGTGGCCGCACTGCAAGACGTCGATGTGCGATTGCGGATGTCGGATCGGCGCCGCACGATCATCGGCTCGGTTGTCCTCGTCGCCGGGGTGGCGCTCATCCTCAATGGGCTCTTTGGTGACATTCTCGACTTGGGTCCGCTCAACGAGCTGACCGCCATCGGGGTCGGTGCGTTGATGGTGTTCCTCGCGGTCAGCATGCTCAGCTCGCTGATCGTCAAACCGTTCGCCAGATTCCTCGGGTGGCCGCTGCCCAGCGTTGACAACCTCACGGGGACACTTGCCGTAGAGAACTCGGTAAGGAAGCCGCGGCGTACGGCTACTACCGCCTCGGCGCTGATGATCGGACTCGCGCTGGTGGCCTTCTTCTTCATACTTGGTGACTCAATCAAGGCCTCGGCCGGAGCCGCCATCGAGGAGGGCCTGCGGGCCGACTACGTGGTCAGCGTCACCGGCTTCTCCGGTGGCTTCAGTCCCGCGCTTGGCGAGGAGCTGGCCGCGTCGGACGAGTTCGATGCGGTGACGTCGCTGCGATTCGGATTCTGGGATCGCGACGGCTCGGACGAATTCCTCATGGGGATAGACACGGAGACGGTTGACAGAACGATCTTCCTCGGGGTCACCCAAGGGAGCGTGGCTGCCCTCGGCGAGGGTGGGGTGATGGTCCACGAGGACACCATGAGCGACGCAGGCTGGGTATTGGGCGATACGGTGCCCATGGGATTCGCCACCAGCGGTCTGCAGCAAGTCCCCATCGTGGGTGAGTACACGGAGAACGGCATCGTTTCTGCCAACTTCCTCGTTGGTCTCGACTTCTATGAAGAGAACTTCGAGGGATTCGGAACCGACGTCGACTTTGTGCTGGCAGCCAAGGCGGCGGATGGAGTGGCGCTCGAGGACTCCCGAGCGGCGATCGAGGCCGCGGCAGTGGACTATCCCAATGTGGAGGTGCGCGACCAGGCTGAGTATCGCCAGTCCCAGGAAGACCAGGTGAACCAGCTACTGGTGATGTTCAACGCACTGCTGATTCTGGCGGTGATCATTGCCGTGTTCGGCATCGCCAACACGCTGGCGCTGTCGATCTTCGAACGGACGCGGGAAATCGGCTTGCTGCGAGCGGTCGGCATGAGCCGGCGTCAGACCAAGCGCATGATTCGCTGGGAGGCGATCATTGTGGCGATCATTGGCGCGGCACTCGGAATCGTCGTCGGGTTGTTCTTCGGGATTGTCGTGACGGCGGCTATGGGTGCCCAGGGCATCGATGTGCTCTCGATTCCCTCCGTGCAGATCTTCGGCCTGATCATCTTCGGAGCGGTTGCAGGACTGCTGGCGGCGATGCTCCCGGCACGCCGGGCGGCAAAGCTGAACATCCTCGAAGCGATCGCATACGAGTAGTCCGACAACCGGCAAACACAGGGGCCGCCCCCCGGGGCGGCCCCCCGCGTGCCGCAGGTTGATCGACCAAGCGGGCTTTCCCGAGCCCGTGCAACAGTACGTGGTTCGGGACGATGCGGACAACTTCGTCTGCCGCGCCGACTTTGCGTATCCCACGCAGCGCCTTCTGATCGAATTGGACAGCGAAGCACACCACATGGATCGAATGACTTTTGCCGTGATCGGGCCAAGCAGAACAATGCGACCGTGTTGGGATGACGGTCCTGCGATACACGTGGTGGGATCTCCAGGAGCAGCCCTATCGGGTCAGGGCCGATCTCGAGGCCGCCCTCCGTCTCAATCTGAGCCTCTAGCCGCGTTGTTCCTGCGGACATGCCTCCGACACTCTGTAGCTATGTCCGCAAGAACCGGGCCGGGGCTACCCGTTGCCGGGGACTACAAGGCCGGATTCGTAGGCGACGATGACGGCCTGGACCCGGTCGCGCAACTCGAGTTTGGTCAGGATATGGGACACGTGGGTTTTTACGGTCGTCTCCGAAACAAACAACTCCCCGGCGATCTCGGAGTTAGAGAGACCGCGAGCTAGCTGCTGCAGCACCTCCGTCTCCCGTTCGGTCAGATCGTCGAGTCCGGCGTGTGGTCGCGGTGACGACGGTGTCCTGGTGAACTCTTCGAGTAGCTTGCGGGTAACCGACGGAGATAGCAACGCATCGCCACCAGCAACAACTCGGATCGCCTCGGCGAGATCATCCGGTGGTGTGTCCTTCAATAAGAAACCACTGGCTCCGGCGCGCAAGGCGTCGTACACGTAGTCGTCGAGATCGAACGTGGTGAGGATCAGGATCCGGGGACAACCGGCGGTGTGGCGCTTGTCCCCGCAGAGCTCACGAGTGGCCGTGATGCCATCCATTTCCGGCATGCGGATGTCCATGAGGACAACGTCAGGCCGAAGCTCACGCGTGGCCCGGATGGCCTCGATCCCGTTGCCCGCCTCACCGACGACGACCATGTCCTCCTCGGCAGAGAGGATCATCGCAAAACCCGCGCGCACCAGGACTTGGTCGTCGACAATGAGCACCCGAAGTCGACTCATCACGCAGGAATCGGGATCTTCGCCGACACCCTGAACCCGCCTCCGGGACGGGGTCCAGCATTCATCGAGCCTTGGAGCAGCGCAATGCGCTCGTGCATCCCGACGAGGCCTTGACCATCGCCGGCAGACGAGGCGGCAGCTCCGTACCCGTCATCCATAACGTCGATGTTCAAAGCATCGTCGCGGTAATCCAACGAAACCGTCGCGGTGACACCGGGTCCCCCGTGTTTCAGGGTGTTGGTGAGCGCTTCCTGAACTATGCGGTACGCATTGAGGTCGATTCCGGCGGGCAGATCCTGAACAATGCCGTCCACGTTGAGCGTCGTCGGCAGACCCGCCAGTTCCATCTGCCGCACCAGACCATCGAGCGACTCGAGTCCGGGCTGGGGTGTTGTCGACTTCGGGTCTGTTGTGCGCAGCATCCCGAGAAGCCGTCGCATCTCGGTGAGGCCGCGATGGCCGGCTGCCTCGACCGAGGCCATCGCGGCAGCGGCCCTGGCGGGTTCCGAGTCGAGGACCCGCCTTGCCCCAGCGGATTGGATGGTCATCACCGTCATCTCGTGGGCGACCACGTCGTGCAATTCGCGCGCGATGCGGACACGTTCGTTGACGACCGCTTCCGCCGCCCGCTGTTCCCTTTCGTGCTCGGCATGGATCGCCCGGGACTCGAGTTCGACCATCCTCCGCTGGCGGTGATACGTTTCCCTCCCGACGAGCAGCGGAAAACCGAGGAACGCGATCTCGCTGAGCAACGCGAGCCACTCAACGTCATAGACGAAGACGCCGACCAGCGTCCACAACAGAACGATGTCGATGGTGATGGCTCCGACGAGCAGTGAACGACGTGGCTCTAACTCCGCCCCAACCGTGTAGATGGCAACGGAAATCCCGAACACTGCCCATGACCCCGGGTAGTTCAAGCCGCGGTCGATGATGAAGCCGATGATGGTCAGGACCAACACCGCAACCGGCGCCCTGCGCCTCCATATCAACGGCAACGTCTGCAGCCCGACGAGGGCATAGCCGAAGAGGTCGGGGGCCCTTGCTGTGCTGTCGCCGGCATCCCACACGGTTACCGAACCCAGCGCCGAGATGAAGAGACCAACCGCAAGTAGAACATCCATCGTGATGGCCCGGCGGCGGTCATCCAGTTTCATGTGCAGATCGTACAGCCGGCTCGGGCGAGCAGACATCCTCCCTGAGGCTGATTCCCCGGTCATCCGCGGCGATGACGGGTTAACGTGCGGGCAGCAAGAAGGGGAGGTCAATGGCTGAAGCTCGCAATGGTGCCGCGTTCTTCGACCTCGACCGCACGCTCATCGCGGGGTCATCTGCCTTCGTCTTCGGACATGCAGCATGGAGTCACGGCATGATGCCAACTCGAGACCTGCTGTCGGATGCGATGAAGGCAATCCAGTTTCGGTTCTCCGGAGCAAGCGACGAGAAGGCAAACGCGGTGCGAGATCGCATTCTGGAATCGATCAAGGGACGTACCATCGACGAGCTGATGGCGTTGGGCGGGGACATCATCCCCCGGCTGCTGGATGACGTCCGCAAAGAGTCCCAAGGTTTCATCGATCTCCACACCGCGGCCGGGCGTGACACCTACATGGTGACTGCTTCACCCATCGAGATTGTCCAAACCCTGTCCGAAGAGCTGGGCATGACCGGAGCCATCGCCACCGTTGCCGAGACGGTCGACGGTGTCTACACAGGTGAGCTCTCAGAACCGTTCTGCTACGGCCCGGCCAAGGCCGATGCGATCCGCCGCATGGCAGCGCGCCGCGGCTATGACCTGGCCTTGTCGTACGCGTACAGCGACTCGGTCAGCGACCTGCCGATGCTGGAGGCAGTCGGTCATCCGGTTGCGGTGAATCCCGACAGCGGCCTTGAAGCCGTGGCGAGGGCCCGGGGATGGCCTATCGTCGAGTTCAGCCGCACTGCCCGCCGTGTCATCCGTACCACTACGGCCTCTGCGGGTGCCGTTGGTCTTGCGATCACGACCTATGTTCTCGGTCGGCGTCACGGACGACGGGCAGCGTCTCTTCACTGACCGTGTCTTGATCGGCGCCGCGCAGCACGGATCTGATCGACCCTGCAGCGGTGCGCAGTCCGATGACGATTGCCACTAGCCACACCGGTATGAAGCCCAGCTCGGCCGGGGCCAACGACCCCAGCAAGGTGAAGAAGATGGCTCCGGATGCGAGCGCAACCACTTGCCGCCTCGACCGAGTTGCGGCTGCCGGTCTCGCTACCCGAGGCGCGGTGCGGCAAGAGTGCTGCAGCGCAGCTCCGAGCAGGAATCCAAACCCGCCATAGAGAAGCCAGACGACAACGTGACCGGCGAAGGGTGGCATCTTCTCTGGATTCCACAGCGGGATGAACACGAGGTATTGCGCTGCGAGCAATACCGCGATCGCTTTTCCCTGGCGATCGGACGGCAGTAGCTGCCGCAGCGACCAGTTGTGAGACCCGGATCGCCTTCGCCACCATCGAGCAGAGAGAACGACCGCAATTCCCGCCGACAGCGTCGACAGCAGAGCCAGTGACCCGGTCAGCATGCCGTGGGTGACGGCTGCTGCAATGCCACCGAATACAAGGCTGCGGCGGTTGGGCGTGGTCAGCCACCCGGGGAGCTGGTCGCGGGTCCATCGGGTAGTGGTACCGATTGTCTCTGCCGCCGCCAACGGAAGGATGAAAGCCATGAAGGGATGCCAGAAGAACGCGAGCACGACGAACGCGACGACATCCAGGTAGCCGATGGTGATCACGTCCCCCCAAGGCGGCACCCAGAGAACCTTGGTGATGTAGAACTCGTAGAGCCCAAACAGCACACCGGCGAACCACAGGGCGTGCCGGGTCGGCCATCCTCTCCGGAAGGTCAGCCATGCAAGGACCAGCAGGTGGCTTCCGTAGAAGGTCACGAGAAACACGCCTTCGATCGGGTTGACGAAGGCCATAGGCGCCGAACCGACCGATACCTCGGCGATGGCCACCGAGAGCACTCCCAGCAGAAGCCAGAATACGAGCTTGGTGCGCAGATTCGGGGCTGGTGACGTATCTTCCATGCTCGCACCATGACACCGCCCCTGCCGCATGACCATTGGGGATGACCCCCATGACATCCTGATGACGATTGTCATATGACACCCGACACCTAGTCTGCAGCCGGATGGAAGAGCACGAAGTTGGAGTGGGTCCCCACCCCAAACCCTGGCCGGACGATCCTCGACTCGATCCGCATCTGCTGGCACACGGAGACAGGCGCAACGTCCTAGACCACTACAGGTACTGGACCAACGCAGCCATCGTCGCTGACCTGGACGAACGGCGGCACAGTTTCCATGTCGCAATCGAGAATTGGCAGCACGACTTCAACATCGGAACGGTTGTCCGCAACGCCAACGCCTTTCTTGCAGCAGAGGTTCACATCATTGGCAAGCGACGATGGAATCGTCGCGGGGCGATGGTTACTGATCGCTACCAACATATAAGACATCATCCAACAGTGTCAGATTTCGTCTCGTGGGCCGCGAGCGAAGACGTACCGATCATCGGCATCGACATCCTTCCCGGCTCCCGCCCGCTGGAGGCCGCGGCTCTCCCTGAGACATGTGTGCTCGTTTTCGGCCAGGAAGGGCCCGGACTGTCGTCTGAAATCCAACGCCACTGCTCCATTGTCTACTCGATTGCGCAGTTCGGGTCGACCAGGTCGATCAACGCCGGTGTTGCCTCGGGGATCGCGATGCACGCGTGGATAGTCCAGCACGGTGAGTTCGAAGGCTCGCAATAGCGCTCTAGGGCGGTTGCAGGCCCAAGATGTCGAGGGCCGATTCTCTTGTGTCGCCGGGGCTGTTGCCGACAGAAACCCCGTAGCGATGGACGCTGCACATGACTCATGGAGGAGTCGTGGCCAAACACAGACACGCCAAGGACGGAGCAGAATCGCTGGTTCGCGAGAACCGGCGCATTGTCGCGCTCCCACTTCTCCTCCTGTTGGTGCCGGCGGTCATCGTCGGCGCGGCAAGCTGGGCTCTCCTTGGGAGCAAGCCCGGCGTAGTTGCCGGGACTGGTGTATTCGTCGTCATTGCCGTCGCCATCACCGTTGGGGTGTCGATCAGGGTTCAGCGTCTGGCGAATACCCGGCAACGCATGCTTCGACTGGAGCGCGCAATGGCTACCGCTTCGGCAGCACTGCTCACCCGGGGAGTCGCGGATCCCGTCGGTACTGCCCTGGTGGCCCTCGTAGATGGCGTCGACGCCAGCTCGGTGTTCCTCGACTCGGTCGGCGACAAGGAGATCGATCACACCGGGATAATCACCACCGTTCGCGATGTGCTGCGGACGACACCGACCGGGGAGCCCGCCGGCTGGGACCTCATGCCGTGGCGGGTGACGCCGGCGACACGGGATGCCCTCGAGGCGGGACAGGCTTGCGAGATCCGGCCGGAGGAGCTCGACACGCGCACCGCGACTCTCTATCGGGCTGCCCAGGTCGGCTCGGAGATCGTCCTACCGATCACCGTTGAGGGATCATGGGTCGGCAACGTTGGCTTCAGCGCCACGGCCCCGGGTCGGGTGTGGAGCGAGGGTGAGCGGCAATTGCTGAAGGTCGGCGCCGAGATGATCGGTGTCTATTGGGAGCGGCGTGATGCCGCCGGCCGCCTTCAGGAACTCGTTGCCGCCAAGGACGAGTTCATCGCGTCGGTGAGCCACGAGGTGCGAACCCCGCTGACGGCAGTGCTGGGGTTTGCCCATGAGCTACACGAGAAGCGCAACAAGTTCAACGAGAAGGAGCAGGATGACCTGATCGCTCTGATCGCCGTGCAAAGCCAGGAGGTCGCAAACATCGTTGACGACCTCCTGGTGGCGGCCCGCGCCGAGACCGGGTCGGTAGTCGTCGCCATTGAGTCCCTTTGTGTCCGAACCGTGATCGGTGAAGTCCTGTCCTCACATTCCGGTCGCGTTGATTTCTCGATGGGATCACCCGACGATCTGGAGGTCTTAGCCGACCCGGTGCGGATTCGGCAGATTCTGCGCAACCTGTTGACCAATGCAGATCGCTATGGGGGCAGTGCGGTCGCCATCAACGTGAACCACACACCGGACTACGTCGCCATCGAGGTGCGCGACGATGGCGACGGGATTCCTGAGAAACTGCGGGATCACGTCTTCGAGCCGTATGCCCGAGCCCATGACGTCCGTAGTCAGCCGGCGTCGGTGGGTCTGGGCTTGTCGGTGGCCCGCAAGCTTGCCCAGCTGATGAAGGGCGACATCGAGCTCACCCACGACGGCGGCTGGACGATCTTCACGCTGACGTTGCCGATTGGCAATCAGCCGTTCGCGGCGGTCGCATCGGTCGAGGCCGCAGCGCCCGACGCGCTACCTCGTGCGGCTTCAGCCGCGGCCGGAAGCTAGACCGATCCGTCGACTTCCTAGGTGGTCGCCGACGGCGGTGCTTGCTGGCGCCGTCCGGCTATGAACGCCCAGATTCCGCACACGATGACGAGCAAGCCCGCAATCAGGATGGTCACAGCGATCGGGTTCAAGTCGGTGCCCTTGATCGTGTCGTAGTTGTCGAGCTGGCTTGAGAACGCGGTGACCATTGCGGTGAAACGGCTCATCGAGTCTTCCAATCCGCCGAGAGCTGCAGCCGTTGCCGGGAACTGGCCCAGGAACTGTTGCATTGCTGTGTCGTCCATCTGCAGCTGCTGTTGTAGAGCCGGCAGCATCTCGTTGCGCATCTGGTCGCCCATCGCACCGACAACACCGAGCGCCTGCGTCGCCCCGGTGACGAGCTCCTCGGTGTAGACCGGCTTGAGCGCGGCGTTCATCTCGTCCGCGGCACTCGACTTGGGAAGGAACGACAACACCAGGCTGAACACAACGACGAGGACACCGAATCCGACGGCGAGCAGCCACGCATACTCGACCTTGCCCAGCATCACGATGGCGACCATCACCGCGCCGACACCGATGAGCAGAATGATCCACGGCACCGTGGTGGCGGGTAGGTTCGACGTCGGGATTGCATCGGCTTGCTCGAAGTTCGATTGCTGGTCGGCTAGCAGTCCTACGACGCCGGTGAACTGAGTGACGATTTCCGGCAGTGCGGCGACTCCCGCAGCAACAGCCGGAAAGTTGGTTCCCATGAAGGCGTTGAGTTCGTCCGGGCTCATTTGCAGCGCTTCGGCGACGGCCGGCGCTACCCCGGTGTTGAACTCATCGCTCACCGCACCCAATGCGCCGACGTCCGCCTGGGCAGTCGCAATCGCGTCATCGGTCATGATGGGACGGAACTCATCGGTGAGTTCTTCGAACGCCGCTCCGACCGTGAACAGGTTGCTGGCGAACAACACGTACAGCACGATCACGCCGATCGCGAGTACGCCAAAGGCAGGTAGGCGTCTACTCATTGGTTCCTCCTCTGCCGCGATCGAGCGATCGAGTCCGCGACGAATCCTTCCCGTGTTCCGCGCATGATTGGAGCACATTCACCTGACTGCATCTAGGGGCGGATGGCCCCGGCTACCGGGTCCCAGGCTGGGCGGTCTTCCCGGGGGTCCGACCGGCTAGGTTCCATCACATGGAAGCCATGAGTACTGCACGAGTAACCGAATTATTGTCAAGCGGCACCAGGACGGGGAAGCTGGCAGTAGTCCGCAAAGACGGGCGCCCGCTGGTCACACCGGTCTGGTTCGTCGTCGACGCAGGTGACGTTGTCTTCATGACTCACGAGACATCGGCCAAAGGGCGAGCGCTCCGTCGCGATCGGCGGCTGGCCATGGTCGTGGACGACGAGACACCGCCTTATGCTTTCGTCCTCA
>JASJAS010000126.1 GCA_030066875.1 Acidimicrobiia bacterium
AACACCGGGGAGCACCGCATCGCCCGGCAACCGAACGTCTTCCAGCGCCAACTCTGAAGTCACCGACGCCCGTAGCGACAGCTTCCGATGGATGTCGCTCGTCGAGAATCCCGGCGTCGTAGTTGGAACGATGAATCCCATTATCCCGTCGTCGGTCTTGGCCCAGACGACGGCCACATCGGCGATACCGCCGTTTGTGATCCACATCTTGCTGCCGTTCAACACCCAATCCGGGCCCTTCCTGGTTGCCACGGTTCGCATGCTGGCCGGATCGCTACCTGAGTCGGCTTCGGTGAGACCGAAGCAACCGACGATGTCACCGGCGGCCATGCCGGGAAGCCATGCTTGCTTCTGTTCGTCGGAACCGTAGGCCCAGATGGGGAACATCGACAGCGACCCTTGAACGGATACGAAGCTGCGGGCTGCGGAATCCCCTGCTTCGAGCTCAGTGCAGGCAAGCCCATACTGGACCGCAGTTGTTCCCGCACAGCCGTAGCCGTCGAGGTGCATCCCGAACAACCCCAGTGCACCCATCTCTCTGGCGAGCTCCTTCGGGAAGACCCCCGCTTCGAACCATTCGGCGATGCTGGGCAGGATCTTGTCCCCGACCCATTCCCTTACCGTGTCGCGGAGAAGGCGCTCCTCGTCGCTAAGCAGGGCATCAATCGCGAGGAAGTCCTTAGGATCGGGATTGCGCAGTCCGACTGCCCCAGTGTCCATGGCTCCTCCTGTCCTCTCTCTCGAACCGCGCCCGCAGCGGCCGGTCCCGCAATGCTAGGTCGCGACGCCTTCATTCACCCGCGGCCAACTCTCGTCAGCAATGCCCGGTTGGTTAGATTGATCTGCATGGAACTACCCGCCCGCACTCCGCTTGCGCTTCTCCCGACGCCGCTGGTGTTCTGCGAACGGCTCAGCGAGGCGTGGGGTGGTCCGCGTATCTGGATGAAGCGGGACGACCTCACCGGGTTTGAGCTGTCGGGCAACAAGGTCCGCAAACTCGAGTTCCACTTTGCCGCGGCCGCCGCCGCCGGCGCCGACACCGTCATCACCTGTGGAGCGCTGCAGTCGAACCACTCGAGAGCGACGGCATTTGCCGCAGCCCGGCTTGGATTCCGCAGCATTCTCTTGCTTCGCCGGAATCCCGGCGAGCAACTTCGACTCATCGGAAACTACCTCTTGCATCACCTCGGAGGTGCTGAGGTGCGGCTCATCACTCCGGAGGAATGGGAGCAGCGCGACCTTCTGATGGCCGAGGTAGCCGCAGCCGAAGCCGCAAACGGCCACCCCGCGTGGGTGATCCCCGAGGGAGCATCCGATGCACTCGGTATGTGGGGTTTCGTGCTGGCGACGCGTGAGCTCGCAGATCAGATCGCACAGATCCCAGGGGACCTGCCGGTTGTGTGGCATGCCGCCTCGTCCGGCGGGACTACGGCGGGAATCGGCTGGGGGTTCGATCGGCTGGCAGTCGACATACCGATTGTCGCCTGCTCCATCGGCGATCCGGCGGGGACCATCCGCGAGAAGGTCGATGCGATCTGGAGTGAAGCAGGTGCCGCCACCGGCGCCAAGCAGCCCGAAATCTCCATCGAGTACATCGACAATCATGTGGGCGGCGGCTACGGCCGAGTGACGACTGAGGAACTCACCATCCAGACCGAGGCGAGTTCACTCACGGGGACGATCCTCGATCCCACCTACACAGGAAAGGCGATTGTCGGACTGCGGCGCGAGATCTCATCCGGACGGTTCTCCAGGGGCGACAATGTCGTCTTCTGGCACACCGGGGGTGGTTTCGCCGCGCTGGCGCATGACTTCACTGGAATAGTCGCTGCTGCGCCTCCGGCCGCCGGTAGCGACTGAGACCATTCCAGACCAGACCATCCATGAAGACCCACGAACGGCGATGGATGGTCGATGGGCCCCAAGCATGCAGGGCCGCTTTGTGGACCGGGCCCGGGTAGCCCTTGTTGCTTTCGAAAGCGTACGCCGGGTAGTGCTCTGCTTCGTCCCTCATGATGCGGTCTCGGGTCACTTTCGCCAGGATCGATGCAGCTGCGATGGACAACGACCGCGCATCGCCGCGAATGAGGAGTTCGGCACCACCGTTCTGGGCAAAGTCCCAATTCCCGTCGAGCAACACATGGTCGGGCTCGACTCCAAGCTGATCGAGTGCCCGAAACGCCGCCAACGACAAGGCCGCAGACATCCCGAGCTCGTCGCATTCCCGATGAGTAGCGTGACCAACGGCCCAAGCAGCACACCAATGTGAGAGACGGTCGTACAGCGCCTCTCTTTCCGGTTCGGTGAGCATCTTTGAGTCGCGTACCTTGTAGACCCGGCGGTCTTGCGGGAGCACCGCTGCCCCGACGGAGACCGGCCCTGCCCAGGCTCCTCGACCAACCTCGTCCATACCGACCACGATCTTCTTGCCTGCAGCCCAGAGCTCCTGCTCGCGGCGCAGCGTCGGTGACTTGCCTTGGAGGGCGGTGCGGAGTAGCGGCACAGTCGTCGCCACGTCAGTTCGATTCGATGTCGTGGGGATACTGGGCGTAGAGCCGTAGACGCCCCGATTGGCGCTGCAGCACCCGCGACCAGAGGTTTTCCGGATCGCCAAAGACGTCGTCAACGATCGGGTCGAGCACAAACCAGGAGTCGATCGCCATTTCGACCTCGAGCTGCCCAGCATCCCAACCCGAATAGCCGCTGTAGACCCGGACCCGATCCGGCGTGTTGGCTCGGTCTGGCGGGTCGGTGAGGTCGATGAACCCGATAGTCGAGAACAGCGGACTCCACTCCTCTGGCGGATCAGTCCATTCCGCTACACCGACGGCAATCTCGTTGCGGACCGGGCCTCCGATGAAGACAACCGGTGGATCGGCGAGGTACTTGACCCAATCGGGCACATGATCCCCGACCAGTTCCTCTGTAGGGCGATTCAAGACGGTGCCGAACGCTCCATCTTCGCCGTGCTCGAACAGCAACACCACCGTGCGGTAGAAGTTGGGGTCCCGCATCTCGGGGTTTGCCACCAGCAGCTTGCCTGTAAATGATGCGGCCATAGTGTTCTCCGTCTCGATCGACGATACCGCACTTCTCGGATCGGCGACACCACCGCGGTATTGTGCAGCGAGGAGGTGCGCGACGAGGAGGTCCCCGAATGGAATTGTCCAGCAACAGCTTCGCCGACGGAGGTGCGATACCCGGTGAGTACGCGTTAGGTCTACCCGACCCGGATACCCACGTAACCTTCGGCCCGAACCGGAACCCCCACCTCGCCTGGAGCGATCCTCCGGAGGGAACGCGCTCTCTGGCGCTGATTTGCCACGACCGGGACGTCCCGACGCGGCCCGACGACGTTAACCAGGAAGGCCGTGAGGTGCCGAGCGACCTGCCCCGTGCCGACTTCTTCCACTGGGTCGTGGTTGATCTCCCGGCAGAGCTGCGGGAAATCGGCGAGGGGACCTTCGCTGACGGTGTCGTCCCACACGGTCAGCAAGTGGCATCCGGTCCCCATGGCTGCCGGCAGGGGCTGAACGACTACACGGGCTGGTTTGCCGGCGACCCGGACATGGAGGGCAAGTACTTCGGCTACGACGGTCCCTGCCCACCTTGGAACGACAGCCTGATCCACCACTACGAGTTCACTCTGTATGCGCTCAGTGTGCCCTCATGTGCCGTCTCCGGCGATTTCACCGGTGCTGGGGTCCGTGAGGCCATAGCCGACGATATTCTTGATCAGGCGCAGATCATGGGCACATACACGTTGAACCCCAGGCTGGGTAGCTGACCGTCACAGATCGAGTCCAGCGAGAAGGTCGGCGACTACTGTGCGGCGATGGATTTCGAGGCGCTGCAAGCGCTGCCCAAAGTCGAGCTCCACAACCATCTTGACGGGGGTCTCCGTCCCCAGACAGTGATCGAGCTTGCCGCCGAGGCCGGCTATGGCGGCCTTCCCACGACAGATGTGAATACCCTTCGGAACTGGTTTGACCAGGGCGACTCGGGATCCCTAGAGGCCTATCTGCAGAGCTTCGAACACACGATCGCGGTCATGCAGACGGCAGCCGCCATCGAGCGCGTCGCATTTGAGGCGATAGAGGATTTGGCTGCGGACGGGGTGATCTACGCCGAGATCAGGTTCGCGCCAAGCCTCAATACTCGGGGAGGGCTCCGCAGGGAAGACGTGATCCAAGCTGCGCTGCTTGGATTGCAGCGAGGTTCGGAAGCCACCGGGGTCGTGGTCGGGCTGATCATTGACGCCATGCGCAACGCCACTGACTCCCTTGCGGTGGCGCGGGCTGCGACCCGCTTCATCGGCCAGGGTGTTGTCGGCTTCGATCTTGCGGGCCCGGAAAAGGGTTTTGCCGCCGACGATCATCTTCCCGCCTGCCGATTGGCGCAGGAGTACGGGCTTGGCTTGACCATTCATGCGGGCGAGGCCGACGGGCCCAGCAGCATTCACCGTGCTGTCGCCAGGTGTGGTGCCGTCCGGATCGGCCATGGCATCCGCATCACAGACGACTTCGTCGTCAAGGACGGCAAAGCGTCTGAGCTCGGTGGTGTGGCTTCGCTGGTGCGTGACCGGCAGCTACCTCTCGAAGTGTGTCCCCACTCCAACCTGCACACCCTCGGCATCTCCGCCGCCGAGCATCCCGTAGGTGTGCTCCGCCGCAGTGGATTCAACGTAACGTTGAACACCGACAACCGGCTCATGAGCGGGGTATCGCTGACCGACGAGTTCGCCTTTGTCGTTCAGCATCACGGCTTTACGCGGGAAGACCTCCGCAGCGTCACGCTCGCCGGCCTCAACGCCGCCTTCGTCGACAATGACGTGAGACGGCGCCTCATCGACGTCATTGTCGCCGGCTACGCCAACTGACTGTCGAGCCAGTCCGCTACGAAGCCCAGGACCTCCCCCTGTTCCGGTTCGTTGTGTGTTTCGTGGCGCAGACCAGGGAACAGCTTCCGCTCGACGCCGTCAACGGCGGCCAGCGGCGCGGAAGCATGCGGGGGTACCAGCGGATCGTTGGCACCGTGAATCACCAGAGTTGGTCGGCTGATCTTGTCTATTTGATCTCGAATCACCGGAAGCTGCCCGAGCATGATTTCACCGAAGCGGGCGGTGACCTTCGTCTGTACGAGTGGGTCGGCGAAGTACCGCTTGCCGACCTCGGGGTCACGAGACAGCTGCTCCCCCTTGAGCGAATTAGGGAGCATCAACTTGGGCGTGACGCGACTGAGCACATTCGAAGCGATCTTCAACGGTGCCGGCAATTCTGCGTCGAGCGCTGGAGCAGAAAGAACGAACAAGTCTGGTTGGGGCCGATCGCTGACGGCGTAGGCCGTAGCGATGAAGCCACCCATGGAGTGGCCGTAGATGGCCGCCGGTACGTCGTGTGGAATGCCGGCGAACACGAACTCGACATCATCGAGGAACTGATCGAAACGTTCGATGTCGACACGACGGCCGCCCGAGGCTCCGTGTCCTCTGAGGTCGAATGCATGTACCGCAAAGCCACGCTCGACGAAATACGTGCCGACATGATCCCAACGACCACAGTGTTCACCCAGGCCGTGGATCATCAGCAGGCGGCCTTTCGGGGATTGGCATTCCCACTCCCTTGTGAGTAGCTCGATACCGTCCGGGGTGGCCAACGTAGATGTGATGCTGCTCATGTGGGTCCTTTCGTTGCCAGCGCGGCCCCGATGATGCCGGCCCTGTTACGGAATCTCGCCGGTATCACCGCGGCACGCGTGTCAAACGCCGCCGAATACTGATCGAAGTTCTTTGAGATCCCGCCGCCGAGGACGAAATAGTCTGGCGCAAGGACAGTCTCCAGGTGTTGCAGGTACTCGTTGAGCCGCATGGCCCAAGCGGCTTGGTCGAGGCCGCTATCGACCAGACGGGCCGCGGCATAGTCTTCCGCGTCTCCCCCCTTGAACTCGAGATGTCCGAGCTCGGTGTTTGGGACGAGTTCCCCATCGGAGAAGATCGCGCTTCCGATACCGGTTCCCAGGGTGAGCAGGATTACCACACCACCGAGGCCGCGGGCTGCACCGAAAACGTTCTCAGCGATGCCTGCGGCATCGGCGTCGTTCAAGACGCGGACCCGGATGTCAAAGAGTCTGCTGAGGTCACCGGCCGCATCCGTCCCGATCCATGAGTCGTCGATGTTGGCCGCGGTGTATACAACACCGCCTCGCACCACAGCCGGGACGGCGCACCCTATGGGTCCATGCCAGTCGAAGGCCTGAACCAATTTAGTGATTACCTCATACACCGCCTCAGGTGTCGACGGCTGCGGAGTTCGGATTCTGAGCCGCTTGGCAAGTCTCTTGCCCGTGTCCAGGTCAACGGGAGCTGCCTTGACGCCGCTGCCGCCGACGTCGATTCCCAGTGCCTCCATCACCACCCCAGGTGTCGTTGCTTCTGCGCCGATACGGTACCTCTATCGCAACCGGCTCGGGAAACCGGATCGCGCCGATCGAAGATCTAGGACGTCCCAGCGGCGCTTCGAGCGCAACGTGATCGCCGATGCCGCCTTTCCGGGAGAGCGGCTTTCCCAACCGCTCAAGTAACAGAGCACGCGGACGAATTGCTTCAGCGGTGTCATGCAATCGGGCTACGTCCGGGTCAGCCGGCGACTAGGCCCGGCTCATCTCCCAGATCCTCGACCCTCGGTGGTCCCGGCAGCCGAGTCGGAGCCGGCGGCAGCTCCTGATCCGGAGGCTCTTCCAATCCGTATTTCACGAGCAGGCTCAGATAGTCGCGCTGGTAGAAGACCTTGCACTCGATGTCGGGGTGCACCTCGCGCAGCTTGCGCACCTTTCGATTCTTCTTCGTCACTAGCTTCTGACTCATCGTCGTGATCTCGATGTAGAGATCGTCCGCCGGCAAGTAGAAGTCAGGGCGGAAGAACTTCGCCGGGGCCCCGGCATCGTCGAATTCGATTGCAAACTCCCGGGGTTCGTATTCCCACTCGACCTCGTAGAAGTCGAGCAGTCGCGCGAACTGCCGTTCGCTCTCGTGGGCGAAATCGACGAGATCTGCCGGATGCGGCTCTAAAGGAACTTCGTGACTCAGTTGGCCTGTGCCTCCGTGATTCCGGTCGGCGCGGCGCCACCCTCTTCCGGGAAGAGAGCATGGATTTCGCCCTCGAGCTCCTCTTGCACCGGACCAACCGCAATTCCGAACACACCTTGGCCGCGTTGGAAGACATCAACAACCTCGTCGGCGCTGTGGGCCGCGAAGATCGTTGTGCCGTTGGATAGCAACGTGACATCGGTCAGCGGGTTGTTGCCGGCTAGCTGCTCACGAAGGATCTCCATGGCGCTCCGGATCTTCTTCAAACTCATTCCGGCATCGAGAAGCCGCTTCACGACTTTCAACTGGACGATATCGGTGAAGGAGTAGCGACGCTGGGTGCCCGAACCCTGGGCGCTTTGGATCGAGGGGGTGATCAAACCGGTGCGTGCCCAGTAGTCGAGCTGGCGGTAGGTGATACCAACGAGGCCGCAAACTTGCGGGGCGCGGTATCCGATGTCTTGCTCCTTCACGAGCCCTCCTTTGGCCGGTAGCTTACATCGACGTAATTCCGCCCGCCGAACTACGCCGGTGAAGTTACAGATTTGGGACGCGACTTGTCAACAACCCCTGTGGATAAGACGGGAAATCGGTCAAGCTGTCAGCCGGAGCCCGGTGGGGTTCCCGACTCGAAGTCTTCGGGAGTGATGTCCTCGAGGAACTCGCGAAATCGCTCGATTTCCTCCTCCTGGCCGTCCTCTTCGATCTCGACGCCGGCCTCGTCCAGGAGCCCGCGATCCGCAAAGATCGGAGCCTTGGTACGTGCCGCCAAGGCAATGGCATCCGACGGCCGAGCGGAAATCGTCACGTCCTGGCCCTTCTGATCCAACACCAGGTTTGCGAAGAATGTCCCGTCGACCAGCTCCGTGACGTCGACTCGCACAACCTCAGCATCGAGTGCGGTCACCACCAGAGCCAGCAAATCATGCGTCATCGGTCGCTGCGGTTCCACCCCTTGGAGTGCCAGAGCAATCGCGGTCGCCTCGTTCGGGCCGATCCAGATCGGTAGATACCGAGAGCCCTCCCCTTCTCGAAGCAGCAGGATCGGCACATTGGTTGGGAGTTCGATGCGTACCCCGACGAGTTCCATTGCAACTGGATCCATGGGCCCAGCCTATCACCGAGGCCGATGTCAGCCGGCGCCGTTGCCGAATGCCGCCGTCGGGAAGGTTGCGTCGAGGTCGGTCAGCTGCTCCATGTCCATCACCGCCCACAGACTTGGCAGGTTGCGGTAGCGTCCGCCCCAATCGAGGCCGTACCCGAGCAGGAACTCGTCACCGATCTCGAAGCCGCGGTAGTCCACAGGGACATCCACGATGCGCCGTGGCACTTTGTCGAGCAGCGCAACCGTCTTCACCCCCGCAACCGCACGCACACTCAAGCTGCGGAGCAACGCGCTCAGTGTCAACCCTGTATCGACGATATCTTCAACCAGAATGACGTGACGGCCTTCGAGGGAGATTGCGGTGTCCATCGCTACGGAGACGCGACCTCTTTCGCCGAACCTGGTCAGCAGCAGGAAGTCCACCTCGTGAGGGATATCGATCTGTCGCGTCAGATCGGCCAGGAATGGGACACATCCCTTCAGGACGCCCACCAGTACCGGGTTCAAACCCTCGTGGTCGGCGGCGATCGCCTGTCCAAGCTCGCTTACCCGTCGTTCGATCGCTGCTCGGTCCACAACCTCGAGATACGAATTACCCACCCCGGCCGCCAAGGGTCCGCGGGAGCATCTCTCTGATCATGTCTTCGATGGCTCGGGATCCTGGGGTTTCGCCCCAGGCGCTGGTGTGGTCGGCTCCGGTCGCAAGAGGCCGGAGTGTCTTGACGAAGAGTTGCGTCTCTGCGTCCACCGCTGATGCGCCAACCGCTCCGCCACCTTCCTGATCGACCAGTGGGGCCAGAAACCGGTCACGCAAGGACGCCGTGGCGGCGACGTAGTCGATGAGGACGGCAGTGTCGCGGAAGTGGTCTTCGCTCCCCATGACAACCGTCACGAACGTACGACCTTCGAGTTCGAAGGCGGACACGAGCACCTTGCCGGCCTGTCCGGTGAATCCGGTCTTCAGTCCGACAACTCCGGGATAGCGACCAAGCAGTCTGTTGGTATTGCCAACTATGCGGTCGGCACCCGTGGGTGCGGGCTTGAAGCGGATCAGACGTGTCCGGGCTAGCTGCGCCAACACCGGGTCGGCTAGAAACGCCTCGGCCATCACCGTCAGATCGCGTGCCGAGGAGTAGTGCCCGTCGTCATCCAGCCCGTGGGGATTGACGAAGTGGGAATGCTCGAGACCCATCGCCGCAGCGGTCTCGTTCATCAGATCGGCAAACCCTTCGACACTGCCCCCAACATGCTCGGCAAGCGCAATTGCCGCGTCGTTTCCCGACCGCACCACAACGGCCGCAAGTAAATCGCGGATGCTCCACACCTCGCCGGCGACCAAGCCGACCTCTGCCTCGCCGACGTCTGCCGCTGCAGCTGAGATCCGGATCCGTTGGTCGAGGCGAGTGTGGTCTCTCACGACGAGGGCCGTCATGAGCTTCGTCACCGAAGCCATCGGACGTTCGTCATCGGCGTTGTGCTCGGCGATCGTGACTCCGCTCCCTACATCGACGACGATCCATGCCTCGGCGCCTGGATCGGGATACTCCGGTGTCGATGGAAACTGGACCGGGGCCCCGAGCAGACTCAGCGCGGCAAGAAAAGCAATCGGCAGACAGTGGGTTCTCATCATCCCTCGAGAAGCCGGCGCAGCCGGGCACGTACCAGGTTCTCTTGAAGCTGCGCTCCGGCGCTGGCACCGTCGGCGAGGACCTCGGCCGCTCTTCTGCGATTCTTCGGGTTGCGGTGATGCAGCAACGGCGTCACCAACTGAGACAAGAGGTCGACCTCGCGGTCCGCTGCCAGTCGCAGCGATCTGATGTGGCGGCCCTCGAAGCCTCTGGCGTAGAGCCGATGAGCGGCCCGGGAGATACTCAAATCCTCATCACGAAAGATCTGACGCCCATCCGGCAGCTCCATCGGTGAGAGCACTCCTTGGGCAATCAGCTCATCTATCTGATCGCGTGAAAGACCAGACGCCCGAGAGAGCTCGTCAGCCGCCATGGAGACACCGGCGCCTCCGAAGTACGCCTCTGGGGCCGGTCCGCTATCGCGAGGTACCGCCGGGTCTTCACCGCGATCCCAAGAGGTGAGTTTCGACTTGATGACCTTGAGGGGCAGGAAATGGTCCCGCTGCTCGCTCAGCACGTAGCGGAGCCGGTTCAGATCATCCTCGCTGAACATCCGGTATCCGGAGGGACTGCGGGTTGGGTTGATCAGGCCTTGAGCCTCCAGGAACCGGACCTTCGACACGGTTAGGTCCGGGAATTCCGGCTTGAGGGCGTTGATCACCTCACCTATGGACCGGGTTTGCTTTTCAGTGAGGCGAGTCGGCGTTCGGGCGTCTTCAGGCATGCCCGCCTGCCACGACCAGGTGGAACTTCCCAATGATCACCTCGTCGCCGGCTTGAAGACGGGCCGTGTCCTGGCGTTCCGCGTTGACGTACGTACCGTTCGTGGACCTCAGGTCTTCAACGGTCAGGCCTGCGTCGTCGACACTGAATCGAGCGTGATGCCGTGACACCGTAACGTCGCCGAGGAAGATGTCGACGTCGTCGGAGCGCCCGGCCAGTGTTTCCCCCTCCCCGAGCACGTACGTGAGTCCGGCGCGCGGTCCGCGTTCCACTACGAGCGCATAGCGAAACGCTCCTTCAACCCGACCAACTCGTGTGCCGACCTCGTCGGACCTTTCCTTCGGGTCGTAGAAGACGGTCTTGTCGTTGTCGACCGGATTTCCGGGCGCGTCAGATCCATCGAACATGGCAAGCATGGTAGTCGCAAAGGCTCGACAACAGGTTGAGAGTTCCGTCGACTGCGGGAGACGATCTACTCGCTGAACTCCGCATAGGCGGCCGCATCCATCAGGGACTCGAGAGCCGAGAGATCACCTTCCATGACGACGAACCAGCCGTCTCCGTAGGGATCGGAGTTGATGGTTTCCGGGGCGTCCTCGAGGAGCTCGTTGACCGCAACAACCGTGCCGGATATCGGGGCGTAAACGTCGGCGACCGACTTGGTCGACTCGATCTCGGCGAACGGCTCGCCGATGCTGACTTCGGTGCCCTCCTCGGGGAGATCTACGAAGACGACATCACCGAGTGCGTCCTGGGCGTAGTCGGTGATACCGACTCGTGCCATGCCGTCCTCGACGGCGACCCACTCGTGATTGTCTGTGTAGCGGAGCCCTTCTGGTATCTGCACGGTGTCTCCTGTGATGTCGCTGACTTGAGCTTAATCCGGAGGTCGGTCGGTTCTAGGTTGGTTCTCCCCCGGCACGGGCCCGGATGGCGGCAACGGCGTCGGTCGCATACTGGGTAGCGACTACGTAGTAGAGAATCAATCCGGGGATCCCGACGATCCAGGCCGCGTATCCGACGAGATCCCACTCGACTCCAACGAGGAACCACGCCACGGCCGCATAGACGAGCAGTGTGGCGAGCTTGCCCAGCCGGCGGACTTGCAGACTGGTGTGACCGAGCACGGCGACGACGATCGCACCCAGACCCACAAGTGCCTCGCGGGCGATCAATGCCCAGGCGAACCATGCGGGTAGGTATCCGGTGATGAGGCCGGCAACCAGCGCGGCGGCCACGGCAATGCGGTCGGCGAGTGGATCGAGGACCTTGCCGATCTCGGACACCTGATCGAGTTTGCGGGCCAGGTAGCCGTCGACCCAGTCGGTGGCCCCGATGCCGCCGAGCAGGAATCCGGCCCAGAACGGATCGTCTCTCCCAACCAGGAGCCACAAGAACACGGGGATCAGGCCGAGACGGGCGAGCGATATCAGGTTGGGGATCGTAAGCACGGGCCTACGGTATCAGCCCACCCTGACGACGCGGAAGCGGATGCGGTCGAGTTCCTCGTCCTCGAACGTCACGACGAATGCGTAACCCTTCGCATCGGGGAACTCGATTCCGTGGAAGGGGCTCACGATGGGGACGATGCTCGAAGAGCCGGGCGGTAGGTTTGGCGGCGCGCCAACACGTAGCTTCCCTTTTGCCTCAACCCCCATGTCGACGCCATCCTCGTCGATCAGTCGCAGGGAGATCTCCAGATCGCGATGCCGCTCATCAGGCTCGATCTCTGCAACGAGGGCCACGGTCAGGCTGCGATGTATGACCGGGAGCTTGCGAGCGCTGATCGTGTCGAAGCCGCCGCCCAGGACGAACAGCTTCCCGCCTTGGACCTGTGCAGCATCGGCAAGCATTGCCGTTGTCAATCGCACCGTTAACTCCTCATCTTGCCGCTACGGGGCACCATAACTCGCACCAACGCAATCGGCTCAGCTACTTCTCCCCCCTGTATCGGTCGCTGGGCGCCGACACTCAACCCCTGATTCTGAGTATGTCCGACCCCAATCCTGGGGACCGGTGGTTCGAAACCTGGCCCGTGTTGCGTACCCTCCCCCGATGCCCTTGAGGATCCTGACCGCCAACCTCTATAGCGGGCGAGCCAAGCCCGCCGCTTTTGCCGCGGTCCTGGAGGCCACGCAGCCCGACGTTGTTGCCATCCAGGAACTCGCCCCCAACGCAGCTGCCGTCCTTGCGGATTGGGGGGAGTCCCGCCTCCTGGATCCCAACGAGGAGACAACGGGGATGGGAGTGGCCGTCGTTGTGTCGGCGACCCTGACCAGGCTCGATTTCCCGCATCGCGACCCCGTGTTGGCGCGATTCGACGGATCCAGTTGGGGCTTCGGTGAGATCGAAATCGTCAATACCCACCTCGTCAACCCCATATCCCGTCCCTTCCGACAG
>JASJAS010000022.1 GCA_030066875.1 Acidimicrobiia bacterium
GAAGCCGCCTGTCACTTCGTGGGCGATATCCCGCCGCTGCAACTGGCATCCGGCAAATGATGGACCTGGGCCTCGCCGGCAAGAAGGCTCTCGTCCTTGGTTCGTCCTCCGGTATGGGGAAGGCGATCGCCGCCGGCCTGCGTGCTGAAGGTGCGGATGTGGTTGTGACGGGACGAGATCCGGAGCGGGTAGCCGCCGTGTCTACCGATATCGGGGCGAAGCTAGGGATTGCCGCCGACCTGATGGACGCGGGGGCGGTTGATCAGATTGTCGATGGCGCTCTCGAAGCACTTGGTGGGCTGGACATCTTCGTGGGGAATACGGGAGGTGGAGTCCCGGGGGGTCTCACCGAGGGGGGCTTCGATGCGGTCGAGGCCGGGTTCAACGCGATGCTCCGGCCGCAGCTCCAGGCCGCCCAGCGGGTGATACCGGCTTTGCGCGCTGGTGGCGACGGGCGGATGGTGTTCCTCACTGCCCGCTCGGTGCTCGAGGCAACGCCAGAGCTAGCACTGTCATCGGTCTTCCGCAGCGGGGTCGCGGCCGCAGCGCGCGCGTTGGCCCAGGAACTAGCGCCGGAAATCACGGTCAACGTCGTGGTTCCTGGGCAGTTCGACACGCCGGCGCTGCAACGGTTCGAATCTGCTCGCGCTGCCCAGATGGGCCGGTCGGTGGAGGAGCTCCGCAAGGAGCATCTAGCCGCTATTCCGCTGCAGCGCCTAGGGCGCGCCGAGGAGCTCGCTGATCTGGTGCTTTACTTGGTCAGCGATAGGGCCCGCTACATAACCGGTGCCACATTCCGCATCGATGGCGGCCTGACGAAGGGATTCTGAGGAGCAAACGTGAAAGAGCTGGGACAGTTGCATGCCAATCTCGGTGATCTCGTTGCGAACGAGATCCGCGCTGCGATCCTTGCCGGAGATCTGAAGCCGGGGGAACGGCTCAAGCAAGAGCAACTGGCCGAGAACATGGGTGTGTCGAGGATTCCCGTGCGCGAAGCCCTCCAGATACTCGAGGGTGAAGGGCTCGTGGAGACCCGCCCCGGTCGGGGGTCATCTGTCATCGAGCTGACCGGCGAGGCCGCCGCCGACGTACTCGCGGTGCGCGGGGCGCTAGAGGGGTTGGCGGCACACCTCGCCGCCGAGCGGGTCACCCCGGAAGTGATTGCGCGCTTGCGTAATGCGGTCGAAGAGGGCAAGCAGGCGAGTCAAGCCGGGGATCATGCCCGGGCGAGCGCAGCCCATACCCGCTTCCACCTGGAGCTGGCGGCCGCAGCCGGGAATTCGCACTTGAGGACCGAGCTCGAGTTCCTTCCTGCAAAGACCGAGTGGATCGTGGCGTCGCTGTTGCAGTCACGTTCCGAGTACTCATGGCAAGAGCACGAAGCAATCCATGATGCGGTTGCTTCGGGAGATGCCGATCGGGCCGAGAAGCTAACTCGGCTGCATTCCCAACATGTCATCGAGTCTCTGGACTCGGACTGAACGAACTAGCCGCTCAAACAGGTGTCGGTGTCTTCAGCACAGCATTGGCGAACACGTCGGTCATGCCCATTGCATCGACGCGCTTACCAATGAGGTCGATGTCGGTGGTGTAGCGGCCCCGTTCCTTCATCCTCTCGAAGAAGACAGATCCGGAGAACGTGTACTTCTTGGCAAGCCCGCCGGGCTTGTCCATTTCCTCTCGGACATAGGTGATGGCGTCACCGGTTGCGAGGTCGTGCGGTAGCTCGATCGCCGGTCGACCGGCCAGCTGCCGTACGGCATTGTGCCCGGCAAGCGTGCCGGTGACGATGGCTTCGGTATGGCCGACGAGGAGACCCGCCTTCTCCCCACCGCAGTAGAGGTTGTCTACCTCGCACTCCACCTTCATGGTGTCGTCCCTGCGAGTGACATCGAGGTAACGAATGGAGTTGCCCAGCGATCCTGCGTAGGGGTCTTCGTACCGGGCGTTCTCGAACCCTGGGACCATCCGCAGATCCTCGAGCGGCATGAAAGACGTCATCATCTTCGCCTGGCCGGTGTCGAGCAGAATGACGTTGTCGGCATAGGCGGGGAGCGCGTATTGCTGGCACGCCTTGGCACCGAGCTTGTCTCGCATCTTCTGAGCAGCGTTCTCGGGCAGCGGCACGATGACCAATCCCTCTTCGTCGAGCTTCCTGTGGAGCTCGGGAGCCAGGGAGTCCTTACTGAGCTTGCACGAGCCGCTCATGACTCCGACTTGACCGTCGGCACGGTGCCCATCGCGGTCCTCAGCACCTGCCAGGCCGGAGATACTGGTCCGCGGTCCGAAAGTGGGGCAGCGCACTATGCACATGACGCAGCTGGCGCCGTACCGTTTACAGTTCTTCTGCGGGCCCACCGTTCCGGTGGCGTCGATGAAGATGTCCCCTTCGATGGTGCGGCCGTTCTCGAGGTGGATCGAGCTGATAGAACCGGAGTCCCTCGTGATCTTGGTCACCCGATGCACCAACCGGATGTCGATTCCGGTCTCGATCAGACAGCGACGGACCGCCGGCTCGATGCGGGTCACGTCGTAGAGCGATGCGTGCTCGTGGCCGGGGAAAGAGAAATCGCGGTGCACCGAGAGCTCGTCGCAGATCTCGAAGAGGGTACCCGCGCCCATGGCGATCATTTCCTCAGCAGCGGTGAATCTGCCGTTGTTGCGCATGATGCCACCAACGAGACCAGTCCCGAGCAGATAGTCGGTGCGCTCGATAAGGGTTACTGACGCTCCGGCCTGGTAGGCGGCAAGCGCCGCGGCGCAACCCGACCAGCCTCCTCCAATGACCACGACTCGTTTCGACACCTGTCACCCCGCTCTGGATACAATATCCACGATAGGAGGAAGTGGGTAGGCTGTCAACTCCATGCATCGAGGAGCGCCGTGACCAATCCGAGCCATCGACTGGCGGTAGCCGCAGTCACGCTCACCTATGTCGCGGTGACTGTGGGCGAGTCCATCCTGGCTCCGATCCTTCCGATCGCTTCAACGGAACTGGGTCTCAGCGCCGAAGAGGCGGGGAGGATTCTCGGTTTGCTTTCGGCCTCGGCCGGGGTGGGGAATCTCATTGGGGGCGGGGTGCTGAGCAAACTCGGCAGCCGTACCTCTTCTCTTGCTGGCCTGGGTTTGACCGTTCTCGGGGCGTCGCTGGCTGCGGTCGAATCGGGGGTAAGTGCCTTCATGGTTGCCCACGTCTTGCTGGGGCTCGGGGCCGGAGTCTTCTTTGCCGGTGGGATCTACTCGATCAGCGCCCTATCCGATTCGGAACGAAGGGGCCGGGCCATGGGCTCTTTTGGCATCGCATACTCGTTGGCGCTTGCCCTGGCCGCGGGATTGGTGGCAGTGATTGGACCGACAGCTTGGCGCGGTGTTTTCGCCATTGCCGCCGGACTCGGAGTGCTGGCGATCGTCGCCGTGATGGCGGCGGATCTTCCACCCCGGTCCCATACCCCTCCGCAGCGGTGGGTCGCTGGGCTGCGGCTTCTCGCTGTTCCGATTGCGGTCGGCGGTGCTGCGGCCGTCGCGCAGTTCGGCCTGGTCGCATTTGTGCCGACATTCGCTGTCGACGAGTGGGGCTATGCAGCATCGCTCGCGGCGATGGTGCTATTCCTGGGCAGGGTGCTCTCGATCCCGGGCAAGGCCTGGGCGGGGCGCCTCAGCGATCGCCACGGCGCCATTGGAGCGGCGCGGATTGTCGTCGTCACCATGCTGGTCAGCGGAGCAGTCTGGCTGCTGAGTCCGATCTATTGGATCGGGGCCGTAGCTGCGGTGGCGTTTGCGGGGGCCACCGGGGCGTTGTTCCCGGTTGCCAACGTCGTCGCGATCGAGCGAACTGGAGGCCAGGGCGGGTTGTTGGGGCTGTTTCGCTCGGCGCAGATGGTTCTGGCCGGAGTCTCCGCCTGGCTTGTCGGCCTGAGCGCAGCAAGCGCTGGTTTGCGCTTAGTGCTCGGCATCGGCGTGGCTGCTCTGGCCGCCCTGTTGCTGGTCAGCCAGACTGACGCCGAACCGCAACACTCGTCTACATGACGCCGCCGGACGCGAGTTCGGGAAGGTCCTTGAGCGAGCCGACTTCGTGATCGATGTGGATTCCGTCGGGACGGGGTTTTCTCGCGGGGTTGTACCAGCAGGCGGCAATTCCATAGTTGACGGCACCGGCGATGTCCGATGAGAGGCTGTCGCCGACCATCAGCGCCGTCTCCTTCCCCGGCCCGCCCAATCGTGCGAAGGCCAGATCGAAGATCTCGCTGCCGGGCTTCGACGTGCCCACTTCGCCGGAGATGACGATTGCGTCGAAACGCGATTCGAGTCCGAGACGCTTGATGCGAGCCCGCACCACTTCTCCGAGACCGTTGGTCACCAAGGCAAGTGCTGCATGCCGGCCCAGCTGATCGAGGATCTGAAGAGCGTCCGGATACAACTCGCCATAGGCGCCCATGCCGACCACGTATTCAGCGGCCAGCAGCGCCGGATCGGCGCTTAGGCCGGCCGCTGCAACCAAGTCGCCAAAGCGGCGTGCCTGAACCTCATTGGGGGTCAGCTCCTGACGGACAACGGCATCCCAGAGGGCATTGTTGATCTCGGTGAAGGTCTCCCAGTAGCGGGCCGGTTCGTCCACGCCGCAGGTGGTCAATGCGTAGTCGAATGCCGCTGGCTCACAGCTGGACGCATCAAAGAGCGTGTTATCGAGGTCGAAGAGCAGGGTCGTATAGCGCATGGCTACAGAGTAGGTATGCCTGCAGAGGGATGATTCCCCTCACGGGTCGCTGTAGAAGGTACCGGTTGCGGCCCACATCTCTTCAGTGCGGTCGATGCGGGCTGTAGCCCCGGCTTGTTGCTGTCCGGCGACCTCCATGACGAGCAGTTCGGCGAGAGCGACCGCCGGCAGCGAACTGTCGAAAGGCCCGATGGCAGGTACGTCGACCGCACACCACGACTCTGTGACCTGCGCCAGGGGTGAGAGCGGGCCGTCGGTTATGGCCAAGATCTGTCCGCCCGCGGCCGCCAGCAGGCGCGCCGCGCGCACCACCGCACTGCGGTAGCGCGGGAAGTCGATCACAACCAGCAGATCTCCCTGGTAGGTGTCGGCCAGGTCCCTGCCCAGGTTTCGCTCCTCGAGCATCCGCACGCCGGGCCGCACCATGCTGAGCCCGCTGACCAGCGCGTGTGCCCCGGCCCGCGAGGTCTCGCCGGAGAGCACCCAGACACGCTCTGCGGCCGTGATCGAAGCTGCGAGTTGGGCGAGGCGTCCATCATCGGTCGCCGCGAAGACGGAGTCAATCGACTGCTCGATGGCACGCCGCACGGCCTGGACCTCTGGTCCCTGTCGGATCCGAATGCTCGGTCGGCTCAGCTGGGTAGCCAGGTCGCGGCGCATGTGGTCCTGCAGCGAGGGATAGCCTTCGAACCCGAGCTTGGCTGCGAACCTCACGATCGACGGTCGGCTGGTGCCGACGGCTTCCGCCAAATCGGACACCGTCCCGAACGCGAGCAGGGTGGGATCGGCGACCACGACCTCGGCGATACGGCGTTCGGTCGGAGTGAGGCGATCGCCTGCGGCGGCAACCAGCTGCGAGAGAGATTCTGGCGACATCTGAGCAATACGTTACAACGCTTGCCCAGTCATGTACAGATGTGTACGCTGATCAGTGGTGACCCACGCGGAGGCAAGAGTGACAACCAGGACCAAATACGTACCTTCGGCACGTGAACAGGCGTTCCTCGATACCGTCGAGAACCCGAAGTACGACCGGCAGATAATCAACGGACTGAGCATGTTCTTCGAGGGGCGTGAACCCGAGGACATGAAGGGCTTCTACTCAGAGGATGAGCTCGCAGCGCTCAAGGCGCTCAAGGGCACAGAGCGCGACGTAGAACAGCGCATGCCGGTGAAGGTCACCCGTCACTACTTCGACCTGGCCAAGAAAAGCAAGCCTCTGCAACGATTGGTCAAAGCCAGTCCCGACGAAACCCGTGATCTTGCCGGGTCGGAAGACCCCGGCTACCAAATGGATTTCAGTCCAGTCGAAGGCCTGCTTCACAAGTACGAAATGGGTCTGCTGTACGTGATCTCAACGTGTTCGGCACACTGCCGCTTCTGCTACCGGGAAGAGCTCATCGCGCGCAAGGAAGTCGAGCGCCAAGACGGGACCGTCGCCAAGAAGGGTCTCGCCCAAGTGGACGCGGTGACCGAGTACGTCCGGGCCCATAACGCAACCGTTGCCGCCAACGGGGGTCGCCATCCCGAAACGGGCCGGGAGAAGCTACGCGAGATCCTGCTCTCAGGCGGTGACGCGATGGCGCTTCCCAACAGCAAGATCGCCAGTTGGTTGGCAGCCCTGGCGGAAGCCGGAATCGAGTCCATCAGGCTCGGCACCAAGGAGATGGCATTCCATCCGGCCCGGTTCGATGACGCCTTTCTCAACATGCTGGACAACTTCCACGCAACCTACCCCAAGGTCGGCTTCCGGCTGATGATCCACTTCAACCATCCCGACGAGTTCCTTGCCAAGGATGCGGATGGGAACTACATCGAGAACGACAACGGCACTCTGAAGTGGGTACCTGTCACCGAGCGCGCCATGGAGGCCGTGGTGAGCCGGGGCTGGATCAGCGTCGAGAATCAGGCGCCGATCATCAAGGACATCAACGACGACCCCGACGCGCTGCGCATCATGCAGCGAGCCCTGAAGCGGGTTGGAGTCGAGAACCACTACTTCTTCTGCGGGCGCGATATCGTGGCCTATCGGGCCTTCAACGTCCCGATCGAAAAGGCGTGGCAGATTCTCAACGAGTCGCAGAAGGGCTTGTCGGGGGTGGAAAACCACGCACGACTCTCGATCACTCACTACAAGGGAAAGACCGAAGTAGCCGCGGTGACCAACGAACCGATTCCCGGTGTCCCCGGCACAGAGAACGGTGTGTTGATCTTCAAGATCCTCCGCAACGCCCTCGATGCCAAAGATCGCGGCAAGGTGTGCATCGTGGGTCGCAACCCGGACGCCATCTGGTTTGACGACTACGCCGACCGCGTCGTCTATGACGAAGCCGGGCTTTACGAGTACGACCGAGTGAAGCAGCTGCGAGAAACGCCGATTGCGATTGGAGTCGCAGGCAGCTAGAGGGAAAGGCGGAACCCGAGGATGATCGACAAACGGGTTGCAAGCGTTGCCGAAGCAGTCGCCGACATTCCGGACGGCGCCACCGTAATGGTTGGTGGGTTCGGAGAAGCCGGCAGTCCCATCGAGCTGATCCACGCCTTGATCGACCAGGGGGCAACGGGCCTGACCGTGGTCAACAACAACACCGGCAGCGGTGAAGTCGGTCTCGCTGCGTTGATCAAGGCCGAGCGTGTCGCCAAGATGATCTGCTCCTTTCCGCGGACGGCCAACTCGACTGTCTTCCCCGAGTTGTATCGCGCCGGGAAGACTGAGCTGGAGCTGGTTCCGCAGGGCACTCTCGCAGAGCGCATCCGGGCGGGGGGCGCCGGAATCCCGGCGTTCTACACGGCAACCTCGGTGGGAACTCCTCTGCAGGGCTCCAAGGAGGTGCGCAGCTTCGGCGGTCGAGAATACGTAATGGAGCACGGCCTCGTTGCCGATTATGCGCTCATCAAGTGCAAACGGGCCGACCGGTACGGGAATCTCGTCTACAACAAGACGGCCCGTAACTTCAGCCCTGTTATGGCAACGGCTGCCACGACAACAATCGTTCAAACCAAGGAGATCGTCGAGCCGGGAGACCTCGAACCCGAAACCGTGGTCACGCCGAGCATTTTTGTCCACCGCATCGTGACCGTGCCCACACCGTTGATCGAGAGCGAACTCGTAGCCGCAGGAGCGACCTACCCATGACAACGACGAAGACGCTTGGCTGGACCAGGGAGCAGATGGCACAGCGGGCTGCACTGGATATTGCCAACGGAGCGTATGTGAACCTCGGTATCGGGATTCCCGAGTTGGTGGCGAAGTACGTTCCCGAAGGGCGTGAGGTCATCTATCACACCGAGAACGGCCTACTCGGCATGGGTCCGGCCCCGGAGGCGGGCTTGGGAGATCCAGAGCTGATCAATGCCGGCAAGAAGCAGGTGACCGCCATTCAGGGGGCAGCCTTTTTTCACCACGCAGACAGTTTTGTAATGATTCGCGGCGGCCACATCGACCTCTGTGTGCTGGGCGCCATGCAGGTTGCGCAGAACGGCGATCTGGCGAACTGGTCAACCGGAGCACCAGATGCGATTCCCGCGGTTGGGGGAGCGATGGATCTGGTTGCCGGTGTCAAGACGATCCATGTGATCACCCAGCACACCACGAAGACCGGTGAACCCAAGCTCGTCGAGGCCTGTACCTACCCGTTGACCGGGCCGGGGGTCGTCGATCGCATCTACACCAATCTCGGCGTTATCAACGTCGGTCCGGAGGGCTTCCATCTGGTGGAGCTGGCTCCAGGAGTGACATTCGACTACGTGGAAGAGCGCACCGGGGGCAACCTGGTGCCGGGTCCTGAGCTGGAGTCGCCATGACTGCTCAACCAGAAGTAGCTACCACGCGAAGTGCGGAGCTCTACCAGCGGGCGAAAGCAGTGCTGCCGGGCGGTGTCAGCCGCAACACGGTGCTGCGCTCGCCCCACCCCCTGTATGTCGATCGCGCCGAAGGTTGTCGGGTCACCGACATCGAGGGTCAGACCCGAATCGACTTCGCCAACAACATGGCGGCGCTGATCCACGGCCATGCTCACCCGGTGGTGACCAAGGCAGTGATCGCCCAGCTGCAGAAGGGGACCGCCTTCAGCCTCGGTTCTGAGGTCGAGGTCGCCTACGCGGAGCATCTATGTAGCCGGAATGAGGGTTTCGAGAAGCTGCGGTTCGTCAACTCGGGGACCGAAGCAGTCATGGCTGCGCTCAAGGCCGCCCGCGCCTACACCGGTCGGGCAAAGATCGCCAAGGTCGAGGGCGCCTACCACGGGGGCTACGACTACGCCGAGGTCAGCCAGACGTCGACACCCGCCAACTGGGGCAAGGACGATAACCCCGCGAGTGTTCCCGTCGCCTACGGCACACCGACCAAGGCACTCGAAGACGTCGTGGTGATTCCTTTCAACGCCCCCGACCGGGCAAAGGCCATCCTCGATCGGCACGGTCACGAGATCGCCTGTGTTCTCGTCGACGTGTTGCCCCACCGCGTTGGTCTCGCCCCGGCCACCCAAGCATTCGTCGAGATGCTCCGGGAGTGGACTTCCCAGCACGAAGCACTGCTCATCCTCGACGAAGTGATCACCTTCCGCTCTCGATATGGCGGAGCTCAGGAGTGGTACAAGGTTCAGGCCGACATCACAGCAATGGGCAAGATCATCGGCGGCGGATTCCCGGTGGGCGCCATCGCAGGCAAGAACGACGTCATGGACGTCATGAACCCGTTGGCGTCAAACCTGCGTTTTCCCCATTCCGGAACATTCTCCGCGAATCCGGTCACGATGACGGCAGGTTTGGCGGCAATGCGGCTGTTCGATCGTCCCGAGGTGCGGCGACTCAATGAGCTCGCCAATCGAGCACGGTCCGGTATCGAGGAGGTCATCAGCAAGACGGGTGCACCCGCGTGTGTCACCGGGGCCGGCTCGATGTTGCGCCTCCACATGAAGCCGAAGCTACCGAACAACTATCGCGAAGCCTTCAGCTCTCCCCACGAGCAGCGGCGACTGTCGTTCATGCTTGACCACCTGTTCGACTCGGGGTTCATCATGATCAACACATGTGCTTTCACGATGTCGACGGCCATGGGCGAGTTGGAGATCGACGCACTGGTTGACGCGATCGATATCGGATTCCGCAAGTTGGCCGCCGCCTAGGCCGAGGCAATCGGCTACGTTCCCCTGCTTCCTGCGGATATGCCTTCGAAATGCCGAAGTTATGTCCGCCAGAACAGTCAGGTCCGAGGCGGGCGCACCGCGCTGACGATCATCCGCGGAGGCCCAGCCACCTACAACTCGTATCCGTACATCCTGTCGAGTCCGAGATCCCGAGCCACCTGGATGCCACGCTCGAGCGCGGCGCCTTGCAGTGTCTGTAGTGGGCGGCGCATGGGGCCGGCCGGCATGCCAACCGCACCGAGCAGCGACTTCACCGGGACCGGATTGACCGCGCTGTATGCAAACTCGAGCATCGGCAGGTTTCGGAGATACGCCTCACGGAAGCGAGTGGCATCTTCGGCGGCGCCCCAGGGGGTAGAGATCGTGACCATCTCGGCCGGGATGACATTGCCGGTGACATTGGCAGTGCCATGACCTCCCAGGGACATGGTGGGAACAATCAGACCGAGGTTTGGCGAGCAACAACACATCAGCGAGATATCGGGATTCATCGCCGCCACTTGGGCGACCTGGCCTACCCGGCTCGTGGATTCTTTCAAGACCAGTACGTTCGGGTGTTTGGCGATCTCCAGTACGTCGTTTGCGGTGAGGTCGGTCTTGACGCGCGGTGGGTTGTTGTAGATGCCCAGTGGTATCGGCGATGCGTCGGCAACGTCGAGGAAGAACCTGACGATGTCCCCAGTGCCCGCAGAGATGTATGGCGGGGCAGCAATGATTGCTCCGTCGGCCCCGGCGGCCCCCGCCTGTCGCACGTAGGCGATAGTCGTCTCGGTCGTCGGCCCGGTACATCCGTACCACATCTCCATGTCGGGAAGCCGTTGCTGCACCGTGCGCTCGACGACGAGGTGGCGTTCCTCCGGTGACAGCATCGAGACTTCACCGCTGGAACCCATGATGAGCACAGCGCTCGTGCCGTGGGAGCGCTGAAACTCGAGCAAAGTCGCAAACCCGCCAAAATCGACGGTGAAATCATCGTTCATCGGCGTGATCAGCGCGACGAAGGATCCGGTGATGCGGCGCTTCATGGCTGGGACCTTGCTGACTGGGGGATGGGACGTCCGCTAGACAAAATACCGAATCTCCTCAGCTTCCAGCGACAACGGGTCGTGGTCACGTTTGCTGAGCCACGAGTAGACCGGCGGGACGCGGTCGGCGATCGATTCCACCCTCACGTCGATCAATGCGGGACCTTCGGATGCGAATGCTTGGTCGAGCGCCTTCGCCAGTTCCGCCGGTGTTTCAGCCGTCCACGAAGGAATGCCAAATGCCTCACCGATGGCGCGACCGTCAGGCGCGGTGAAGTCGACGGACATGGGCTCGCGATGGCCGCGTAGCTTGTGGAGGCCTTTGATCCATCCGAAGCAGCCGTTGTTGAACAGCATCAGGATTGCCGGCACATTCAGCCTTGCCAGCGTCTCGAGTTCGCCGGCAGTCATGCCGAGCGAGCCGTCGCCGAACAACCCGATCGGCCGCCGGTCGGGATCCGCTTTCCAGGCGCCGACGACGGCGGGGATTGCGTATCCCAACCCGCCGTAAGCCCGGGGAATCGTCAGCGAAACGGTCCGGTTCGTCTGCAGAAATCGGGTCATGTGAGGCGTGGGCGTTCCGGCATCGCTCAGGACGTGGACCGGCTTCTCGTAGGCCTCGAGCCGTTCGTTGAGTTCGTGGGCGACCCTTTCCGGGCGCAGCGGCGCCTCGTCGTGCTCGAGCAGCACGCTGGCGTTGAGCCAGAACGTCGTGCGCATCTCATTGAGGTGGGCTACCCAGTCGTTGCGTCGCTCTGCGCCGGTGCGCTCGGGGAGGCGATCCAGCAGGTCGTCGACCACCGCACCAACGTCACCGGCAATGCTCAGCTCGTTCTCGTAGTTGTTGCCGAGAGCAATCGGGTCGATGTCAACGTGGACTATCCGCTTGCTGGTCACCTCTGGAAAGGTGAATCCGACTGTGACGACGGACCCGATCTTTGAACCGAGGAAGACGACCAACTCGGCTTCTTCCATGGCACGGTTGGCATGAGGGTGGAATCCGTTGTCACCGATGACCCCGATGGCGAGGTGGTGGTCGGCCGGCACCGAGCCTTGGCCGGTGATGGTTGTCACCATGGGGATGTTGAGCGTCTCGGCGAGCTCAGTCACAGCCGGACCGGCTCCGGAGCGCCGCACGCCGCCGCCCGTCACGATCACCGGTCGCTCCGCCGTTGTCAGCAGTTCGGCAAGCCTGTCGACCTTGGCCTTCATCGGTCGAGTCCGGTAGGCGGGGAAGTTGGAGCACTCGCCTTCAACGTGTAGCGACACTTTGTCCTCGTCGACATCGGCGAGCAGCAAGTCTTCGGGAATTTGTAGGTGAACGGCTCCCGGTGTGCCGGATGTCGCAGTGCGGAAGGCTCGCCTGATGACCTCGGGAATCTTTTCTGGGGACTTCACCAACTCGGACATCTTGGTGATTGGTTCGTAGAGCCGAGCGCAGTCGAGCTCGGTAATCACCCCGCGGCCCTCGCCGGGGAGGGGAATATCGATGGTCAGCAGGATGACCGGGATCGCCGACGCATTGGCTTCGGCAACGGGCGGCAGCGAATACATCGACCCTGCGCCGGAGGGGCACTCGAACACTCCGGGGCGCCGGCCGAGCCGGGAATAAGCGTCTGCCATGAAACCGGCACCTCGCTCATCTCGAGCCATGACGTGCTCGATGTCGGCGGTGCGGCGCTGCAACGCCTCGTAGAAGGGAACGTTGGTGTCACCGGGTACGCCAAAGACGTGTCGTACCCCGTAGCCAACGAGCATCTCGACTAGAAGGTCCGATCCGAGCATGCCGTCCTCCCGGGTATGGTTGCATCAGAGATTGGATATTGTATACGATATGCGACCGACCTAGCTAGTCTGGCGCATCGGCGCACGGGATAGCTGCCGGCGAGGAGGGACATGAGCAACGCCACCGTGCAGATTTCGCTGACGCTGCGCGACTATCTGCGCGCCGACCGGATGCCGACCACGTGGTGTGCAGGGTGCGGACTTGGCATCATCATGAACGCCATCGTGCAAGCGATCGCGTATCGCGGCCTCGACATGGACCAGGTGAGCATGGTGTCGGGGATCGGTTGCACCGGTCGCATGTCCGGGTACGTCGACTGCAACACCGTTCACACGACTCATGGTCGGGCTCCGGCTTTCGCCACCGGGATCAAGCTGGCAAAGCCGGAGATGACCGTGATCACTGTCATGGGTGATGGTGACGCGATGTCGATCGGTGGCAACCATTTGGTTCACGCCATGCGGCGCAACATCGGCATGGTGGCCATAGTGGTCAACAACAACGTGTACGGCCTCACCGGCGGCCAAACCTCGCCGACTACTCCGGTGGGTGGGGTCTCGACCACGGCAGCCGAGGGCTCGTTCGAGCGCCCGATGGATCTCGAGGCGCTGGCGCGGACGGCAGGCGCCCCATTCTTCGCCAGGGCGACCGTGAACCACACGGCTTCGTTGACCATGGCCATCGAGAAGGCGTTCGAGATCGATGGCTTCGCGTTGGTCGAGGTCATTAGCAACTGCCACGTCATCTACGGACGCATGAACGGTATGCCCGAAGCCGCCGACATGATTGCAGCGATGGACGGAGATACCTGGCGCACGAACCCCGTGTTGCTGAAGAGAGCCGACCAGTCGATCCGGGTCACGGCCGGTGGCGTGGACGCCGCCGACGGGCTTCGTAAGCGCGACGGAGTCTCCCAGGACGAACGGTCGGGACGCGGTGTCATTTGGACCAGCAGCGGCTCTGTTGGCCTCTCGAAGAAGTACTCGAAGGAAATAGCCGCGCGGCAAGGGGAGCCGGAGGCGTGAGCGCCGACACGATCATCACCCCCGGGATCTACGAGATCAAGGTCTACAAGGATCTCTGCAAGGCATGCGGGCTGTGTGTTGCCTGGTGTCCGAAGAAGGTCCTAGAACCAGATGAGGAGAACTATCCGCTGACGCCCGGCCTCGACAGCTGCATCGGATGCAAGCTCTGTGAGTGGCACTGTCCCGACTTCGCAATCGAAATCATCGCACCAGGAACGGAGGTGGCGGATGTCAACGCCCTCATTCATGACGGGTAATCAGGCTATCGCTGAGGGCGCGATCGCGGCCGGGTGCCGTTTCTACGCCGGGTACCCGATCACTCCGTCGTCTGATGTCGCCGAGGCCCTATCCGAACAGCTGCCCCAGGTTGGCGGAGTCTTCATTCAAATGGAGGACGAGATTGCATCGATGGCGGCCGTAATCGGGGCGTCGCTAGGTGGTCTGAAGGCGGCGACGGCGACATCTGGGCCCGGCTTCTCGCTCATGCAGGAGAACCTCGGTTTCGCCGTTGTCGGGGAAATCCCTTGTGTGGTCATCAACGTGCAGCGGGTGGGACCGTCGACAGGTTTGCCCACGAAGGTCGCTCAGGGTGATGTGATGCAGGCTCGTTGGGGGACCCACGGCGACCATCCGATCATCGCGCTCTACCCGAGTTCCGCGCAGGAGGCATTCGAGCTGACGATCAAGGCGTTCAACCTGGCCGAGCGATTCCGCACCCCGGTAGTCCTCTTGTCAGATGCTGTCGTCGCCGGCCTTCGAGAGAAGATCGAGATACCTGATGCCGCCGACATCCGGGTCGTGGAGCGTCCCGAGCCAAGCGTGTCGCCCCACGACTACCTGCCCTTCGACTACGCCGGTAGCGATGTACCCCCGCTGGCGAAGTTCGGCAGCGGCTACCGGTTCCACGTCACCGGGCTACTGCACGATGAGCGGGGTGCTCCCACCGAGGACTCGGAGTTGGTATCGCGGTGGTGGGATTACATGAATCGGAAGTTGGGCGACCATCTCGAAGAGATCCTCGAATACGACGAAGTGGAACTGCATGATGCGAGCACGGTGATCGTTGCCTACGGGTGTACGGCGCGAGCGGCCGCCCATGCCGTCACGCTGGCTCGGCGCGACGGAATGCGGGTCGGGCTGTTGAAGCTCAAGACGATCTGGCCCTTTGCGGACCCGGTGATCGACCGGCTTGCCGCAACCACCGACACATTCATCGTTCCTGAATTGAACCTGGGCCAGGTGCGCGCCGAGGTCGAGCGCGTTGTTGCCGGTAGAGCGGCTGTGACCGGGATCAACCGCGCCGATGGCAAGCAGATCACTCCGGATGAGATCCTTGCGGTGCTCAGGGAACGGGCTGCCGTCGGATGATGTCGACCTATCCGGCCACGTGGGCGAGTCTCCAGAAGACCTTTGAACTGGTGGCCGACCGCGGACCGGATCCGATCATTCTCTCGAGCTTGCCTTACATGCCCGAGGGGGACCACCGGCACACCCACTTCTCGCTGGTGCTGGGACCGCCGGGTCGCCTGATCGCAATCGCCATCGGGCTCAGGGCCGCTCTTCCGGACACGCCACTGATTCTGGTCGGCGCTGCCGACAGCATCACTCTCGGCACCAACCATCTCATCCATGCAGCCCGGCGGAACATCGGGATGACGCTGCTGCTGCTTCGTTCCGACGTGTTGCCCCCAGACGAAGCACAGCTCGATCGAACCGGGTGGGAAAGCACCGCTAACCAGGAGCTCGAAGCGAGTGGTACGCCGCTCGAGTGGGCGTCGGCGCTGCAGGCCGCTCTGGTTGCTCGGGGCTCGATTCGCGATCCCGCCGGGCTGGCCGACCTGATCCACGAGGCGATAGACGCAGACGGATTTGGCGTGGTCGGGGTGACCTCGGATCCGGGTTTGCCGCTCGGCGTGGTCAGCCGCATCGAATGGCCTGAATACTTCGCTGCGTATCGCCAGCTGGTCGAACCGTTGCGAGGGACGGGTCGAAGGCGGGAGGCGGCCGATTCGCCGGACGCCGCCAGAGATGCTCCGAAGCGGATCGAGGTTCGTATCGCGGGGGTGGGTGGCCAGGGGGTCAAGCTGTCAGGCACCATCCTGAGCGAGGCTGCCGGCCTCGGCGCGGGGTTGTGGGCAACCCACTACGGCGAGTACGGATCGGCCACCCGCGGCGGGCCATCGAAGGTCGACATAGTGATGGGTTCGGAGCCGATTACCTTTGCGGGCGCCGATCGGCCCGATGTGCTGGTGTTGCTGAGTCAGGGCGCAGTCGCTGCGAACCTCGGCTCCCGCCAGGAGTGGACTCGGCTCGTGGTCGACATAGGCAGCATTGACCCGGTACCCGAAGGTGCGCTCGAGGTACCGATACTGCGGCTCGCCCGAGAGCACACCGGAAGACCGATAGCGGCCGGGGTCACGTCACTCGGTTGCGTAGCCGCGCTCATTGAAGGTGTGTCGCTCGACGCGATTGTCGCCGCGGTGCGCAATCGGGTACCCGGTCGTGCCGTGGAGAAGAACACGGCATCGCTCATGGCGGCGTACGAGTACACCAGACAGTTGATCGACACTACGGGGACGCGCTCCGGCGCGAGCCTGATCGGAGGAACAACATGACGAGCAGAGTGGTCATAGTCGGGGGGGGCTGGTCTGGTTGTGCGGCGGCCGTGGCCGCCAAGAAAGCCGGGGCCGACGAAGTCGTCGTGCTGGAGCGCACCGACGATCTGCTCGGCAGCGGTCTCGTGGGTGGAATCATGCGGAACAACGGTCGCTACACGGCAACCGAAGAGATGATCGCCCTCGGTGCCGGGGAGCTCTTCGAGGTGTGTGATGCGCATTCTCGCCATCGCGATTTCGAATTCCCGGGTCACCGCCATGCCTCGCTCTATGACGTCAACACGATCTCGCACGGTGTGCGGGAAGAACTACTGAAGCACAACGTCGAGATCTGGCTCATCAGTCGAGTAGCCGACATCACACGTTCCAACGGTTCGATCGACGGCGTCGTGTTGGAGGGCGGGACTCGCCTCGAAGGCGACGTGTTTGTCGACGCCACCGGCACCGCGGGCGCCCAGAGTTACTGCACCGACAACGGGAACGGGTGTGTGATGTGCATCGTTCGCTGCCCGACATTTGGTCCGCGGGTCAGCATTGCCGGTCTTGCCGGAGTTGAAGAAATGGTGGGACGCAAAGGCGACGGCAGCATCGGCGCAATGAGCGGATCGTGCAAGCTGAACAAGGACACCATGGACCCGGCACTCCGCAGGGAGCTGGACGAAAAGGGTCTGGTGATCGTCCCGCTGCCGGAAAGCCTGATCAACAGGAAGAAGCTCGGTGCCAAGGCTTGTCAACAGTACGCCACCGCGGCCTACGCCGAGAACGTGATCGTGCTCGATACCGGACAGGCGAAGCTCATGACGTCCTACATGCCGCTTCATGAGCTCCGTCAAGTACCCGGCTTCGAGCGGGTTCGCTACGAGGATCCGTATTCAGGAACGGTCGGCAATTCGATGCGGTATGCCGCGCTCTCGCCGCGCAACAACGCCATGCGGGTTGTCGGCGGGCCGGACAATCTCTTCTGCGCAGGCGAGAAGGCCGGCCTGCTCGTTGGCCACACCGAGGCGATGGTCACCGGTGCCGTGGCTGGGCACAACGCAGTCCGCCATCTTGCGGGAGAGGACTTGCTCGAGTTGCCCGCGACGCTCGCGACCGGTGATGCGATTTCCTACGTCCGTGAGTCGATGCAGACTGAAGAGGGGATGAGGAAGAAGTACACCTTCTCCGGGTCTGTCTACTTCGCCCGGATGCAGGAACTCGGCTTGTACACCACGGACCATGAGGCAATCGCCGAACGCGTCGAGAAAGCCGGAATGACGAACGTGTTTGGCAAGCGAGTGACGGCGGCGGTCTGATGTCGTACATGATCACCGCAGAGTGCATCAACTGCTCGGCCTGTGCCATGGAGTGCCCCGTGCGGGCGATCACCCCGGGCCCGAGCCAGTATGAGATCGACCCGGGTATCTGTATCGAGTGTGAGGGTTACTACCCCGTTGCTCGCTGCAAATGGGCCTGCCCGGTCGACGCGTGCGTCCCGGAACGGGCTCACTACCTGCAGCGATCTGCCACGATGGCCAATAAGGGAGCGTTGCCCGTGATCGTCACCAGGGCAAGCCCGACCGGGCAACTGGCGGGGGTTGGCTGATGGAAGACCCTCTCAGCCCTGAAGAGGTTGCCGAGATGCAAACCCGGCTCGAGAACCTCGACCGGCTGCAGCGTGTGGTCACCAACAAGGAAGCCTTGCGAGAGCTGCAGTATGAGGCCGCCGAGTTGCGCTGGAAGCTGGGTCTGATGACAGACGAGGAGTTCGACGAGTTCGAGGAGTTCCACGACAACTTCACGTTCGACTTCTGATCTGCGGCTGGGAGGTGTGGCTCCCAGCGGCTTGGTGGTGCGGTGGCCGCGTTCCGGTTTGCTCTTCCCCAGGGTCCTCCCTAGACGGATAATGGGGGAGAGGCATCGAGGAGTCCGCGATGACAACGTGTCCGCTCCCGAAGCATCCGCAGGAATGCGGGTCTCATGACGAGATTCCCGAGCTTGCTCAGCTCGAGGGCGCTCATCTTCTCGCCAACGAGGCGCGCGAGTTTCTCACAGGATGCGGGTTCTCGGACAAGCACATTCTCGAGTGGGCTCTTTGCTACATCGCAGAGGAAGGGTCGGGTGACGTCGAGTCGTTTGTCGCCTGGATCCACGACTGCGAGAGCGAGGTTGTCCAGTAGCGAGGGCATTCCGGATCGAGTTTCGACCCGGCCCGGTTAGACCTTTCCGTAGACCGGGATGGCGGCACCGTTGATGACCTCCGACCCAGGGCTGAGCAGGAAGTCGAGCACAGCGGCGATCTCTCCAGGCTTCGGCCAGTGCATATAGTCGGCAAACGGGAGCGCGGCTCGTGTCGCATCCGTATCGATGACGGCGGGAACGAGGACGTTGGCGGTGAGGTTTGTGTGGTCGAGTTCCGTTGCCAGAGATTGCACCATCGAAATGACTGCGGCCTTGGACGCGTTGAAGACCGCCTGACCCGCAGGATTCTCGAACGCAGCCTTGCTCCCGACGGCGATGAGGCGTCCCCAAGCGGCGTCCAGCATGTGTGGAATCGCGGCACGCAGCGTATAGAAGGTGGAGCGCAAGTTGAGATCGATCATCCGGTCGAATCGGACCGTATCGGTTTCGGCGACGTCCCGACCTCCGGCCCATCCGCCAACCAGGGCAGCGACGACATTTATCCCGCCAAAGGTCTCGGCAGCCTCCTTCATTACCGACTCGACTGCTTCAGCATCTGTACAGTCGCAACGACGGAGCATCAACTGGTCTTCGTCGATTCCTAGCTGGTTTTCGAGTTTGCGCGCTTCTTCCGGTATCAGGTATGTGACTGCAACTTTGAAGTCGCGCCGGATCAGGTAGGGGATCAATGCCCGGCCCAGACCACCGGTGCCCCCGGTGACAACAGCTACGTCTTCTTGCATGGGGATACCCTAGAACGTCGCAACCGCGACCGCGGTGACCCCAACCTGTTGTAGTTCCTCCATCAGCAAGCCGGGCGGAGCGACGGCGCACATTGCGCCAGCACCCCGATAATCCGCGTCACCACGCACGACCAGGTCGCATAACGCGGTCGCGGGATACGCCGTTGTTCGGGCAAGCGCTGAGAAGCGGCCGTCGTGGATGTCCTCGATCTCGAGAACCGCGCTTACCCCCCCGGCCACGACCTCGACGCGCACCAGCACGACATCGGGCTCGCCGGCTGGAAGGTGCTCGGCGAGGAGGTCGAGAAGCACCGGTCGAGGAGCAACCATGAGATCCCCAATTCGGCGTGGCTGCTCGTCGAATAGGCCTAGTTCGCGCATCGCATGGAAGACGGCCCCATGACCCGGGTAGCGGAGCGTCTTGTACTCGAGCTCCTGCACCCGACCCTCGTAATCCTGACACATCGTTGAAGTCCCGCCCGCAGTCGAGAAAGCCTCGAGCGGTCCCCATTCGTCCCAAGCCACTTCTTCAAACCGGGTGAGTGGGTCAACCGTGGTGGCCACCCCTTCTGCGATCACCTCGCACGGTTCGGCATATTCGTTGATTAGCCCTCCCGGGTAGAACGCCAGCTGGTACTGGAGCGAACCGGTGGGATGCTGCGGCAAGCATCCAACCCGGATCTGCACACTGTCGATTGGGCGGCCGCTTGCTTCCTCGATCAGGCCGGCCGCCATGACGTTGGCCACGCCGGGAGCGAGTCCGCAGTCGGGGACAACAGCGACGTTCTGGTCCGTCGCCTGCTCGTTGAGGCGGAGTTGCCGTTTCACGATTGTGGGGTTGCCCCCGAAGTCGAAGTAGTGACAACCGGTTGCGATGGCGGCAGCTGCCAGGGAAACACCGAACGAATACGGCACCGCAGCGACGACCGCATCCGCTCCCGAAATCAGGTCTTCTACTGCGCTGCCATCTGCTGCATCGACGGTGGCCGCCTGCGCCCCGACGGCGGTTGCCGCCAGGTGCGCCTCCGCCGCATCCACGTCTGCCAGCGTCACCTCGTGACCCCGCCGGACCAGGTCCCACGCAGCGGCCCGGCCCACGATCCCAGCGCCTAGGACGATGGTTCTTGGGCTCGTGCTCATGGTGTGATTCTCTTGAATGACTCGGCCATTTCGAGGCCGACGGGCCCGCCCTGTCCGGCCGACCACGTTCGCAGCTTCTCGATGAACTCCTGCTTCCTGTCATCGGCCTGCTCAGCGCCGCCCATTGTCGTGGTCCCTTGCGACGAGTGGCAAAGCAGGGCCTCGACCTTGATCTCGAAGTGATCCGCAATGTCTTCGTAATGATCCGCTTCGTCGGCCGACCACAGGAGCACCGCTTGCGGCCGGTGGGCGGCGAGCCCTTGCTCGGGGAAGAACAGGTGATCGCGGGCGGCGATCACGCCGTCCATTACCGCCCAGCCGGTGGCGCGATGGTCCGGGTGGAGCTGATAGCGACGCCACGGATCGTGGCTGATCACAACATCGGGCTTCATCTCGCGGATGTAGCGGCACATCGTCGCTCGCAGCTGCATCGTGTACTCGAGTTCTCCGTCCACGAGACCCAGATGCTCGACTTCGTTGGCACCCAGCACGGCAGCCGCGGCTGCCTGCTCTTGCTTCCGCAGCTCGGCGAGCTGGGAAGGCCGGAGAGTGGGGTCCCAGGTTCCCTTCGATCCGTCGGTGACGATGAGCATCGTCACGAGACATCCGGCTGACGCCCATCGAGCCAGGGTGCCGCCGGCGCCGAATTCGATGTCGTCGGGATGGGCTCCGATGGCGAGAGCACGTCGCGGTATCGCGAGAGGTTGGTGTTCGCCCGCTAGCTCGCTGTAGGTGTTTGTTGTCATAGCAGGCAGCCTACGGGTGGGAGGCACGGGCCAGATCCGGGACGAGTCTGCGTAGCCAACGGCCGTCCGGATGCGTCAACGCCCTCTGTAGATCGGCCGCCACGTCCAGGTCGAGTGCTAGCCGGGGATCTGTCACAACACGCGCAGCTGGATTCTGGGCGAAGTGGCTGTGGAAGCTGGCCTGGCCGTAAGAGAAACTCATCGCGCTGCCCATCCCGGCGATGACGTTCGTGCCACCGTCGTGGGAAGGGACCAGCACCAAGCTCTGCCGTGCTGCCTTGAAGACTCGCTTGAGCGCAGCCGGCGTCACCAGCGGCAGGTCGGCATGGACAATGGCCCAGGAGCGCTGGCGACGGGTCGCTTCGTAGAGGGCGGCTTCGCCCGCACCGTTCAAGCCGGGTCGGGTGGATATGTTCTCGTCGATGGTGAGGTAGCCGTGAGCCCTCGCCCATTTCGCCACGTCGCTATCGCCGGTGACGATGGCGACTAGTGCTCCGGCATCTGTGGCTGCGGCTGCAGTGCGGGCGGCGACCGCCTTGCCCAGTTGAGATCGGGATCTGGCATCGAGCACCGCCGAAAGGCGTGCTTTGGCAACGCCGAATGGCTTGATCGGAACCGCGGCCAATATCGCTTTGCTCACCGGCTTGCATCCTTCGTAGCGATTCGGCGGGTCATGGCGGGGAAGCCTACCCCCGGTTGATATGGGTCCAGGGACAATGTGTTGGGTATGGTGCTGGTGTGCGTAAGACGAAGATCATTGCGACGCTGGGCCCCGCGGTTGCGAGATACGAGGCAATCGGAGAGCTCATTGAGGCCGGCATGGACGTTGCCCGCCTCAACTTCTCCCATGGCGATTACGACAGCCATCGGCAGTTCGCCGAGTGGGTGCGTAAGGCGGCTGCCGAGCAAAACAAGCCGGTGGCCCTGCTCCAGGACATTCAAGGCCCCCGGATCCGGGTCGGGACGTTCGAGGGCGGCGCCGTGCGCCTCGAGCCGGGTACCGAGCTGAAACTGCGGTCGGGGGAAGCCGAAGGTTCGGCCGAAGAAGTCTTTGTCGAGAACCTCGACGCCGCCCAACTCGAAGCGGGGGCAACGGTTGTCATATCCGATGGTCTGATCACGCTGGATGTCATTGATTGGGACGGACAGACTTGCACGGCCGGCGTCGTGGAGGGCGGCGTGCTCCACGATCACAAAGGTGTGGCGTTTCCGGGCTCGATGATCGATGTCCCGGCGGTCTCCGACAAGGATGTTGCCGATCTGGCGTTTGGTCGGACACTCGGTGTGGACTACGTCGCAGTTTCCTTCGTGTCGTCCGCTATGGACCTCAAGCGAGTCAAGAACCTGATTCCCGGCACGCCGGTCATCGCCAAGATCGAGAGTGTCGTCGGCTATCGGAACCTCACTGAGATTCTGACTGAAGCCGCCGGAACGATGGTTGCCCGGGGCGATCTGGGGGTCGAGATCAAGTTTGAGGCCGTTCCCAGAGCGCAGCGGGAGATTCTGCAACGCACCAATGCCAAAGCGAGAATCTCCATAACGGCTACGGAGATGTTGGAGTCGATGAACCATTCGACTCGGCCGACCCGGGCTGAAGTCAGTGACGTCGCGGCGGCGGTCCTCGACGGTAGCGATGCCGTCATGCTCTCTTCAGAGACCGCAGTTGGGCAGTACCCCATTCGTGCCGTACAGGCGATGGCGCGCATCTGCGAGGAAGCCGAGGGCAGTCCGGACTACGGACGCGGACCCGAAATTCACTTCCTCGAGGACCGGGCCCGATTCGCTTCAGCCACCGCACAAGCGTGCGTCGACGCAGCCGAGAACCTCGACCTGCGTGCGATCGTGGCCTTCACCGAGTCCGGGAGCACGGCCCGGCTGATCTCGAAATACCGTCCCCACTCGGACATCTTTGCCTACACACCCCACGAAGCGACCTATCGCCGCATGGCGCTGTACTCGGGGGTGACTGCACTCCGATTCGCTGCGGTCGACTCGACCGACAAGATGATTGCGCATGCCGAAAGAGACTTGCTCGAGCAAGGAATCGTGGAACTTGGTGACGGAATCGTCATGGCCGCAGGAATACCACCCAACCAGGCTGCCACGACAAACCTCATGAAGCTGCACTCGATCGGGAGCTCGGCCTAGCCTCTAGAGTGCGACGGAGCTGCCCGAGGTAGGAGAAGCGATGGGTCAATCGATAACCGTGGCGTCGAAAGAACTCGACGGATTCTGTGTGTTCACCACGGATCGCAGCATCAGCGGTCAAACCGGCGCTAGCTTCGGATCCGCGGCGGAGGCGGAATCGGCAACCGGGTTCCCGGCGGCACTTGCGGAACGGCTGTTCGCGGCAGATCACGAGATCGACCACGTATACGTAGCATCCAATGACGTCATCGTGCGCCGTTCCGACAGCTGGAATCAGGCGACGGTCGCCGCCGCGACCGGGGTAATCGAGGACCTGTTCCGGCACTACGACGGCTAGTGCTCCTTGCGGAGATGCCCGGCTAGCTCTCCTCGGGCGGCGGTACGTAGAGACCGACGGTGACAGTCACCGCAGTTTCCAGCTCGACCCATTCGCCGCCGGCCGGGGTTTGCTCAACGATCAACCCGTTCTGTGCCTCATCGGTTACCTCGACGGTTCCGCCTTCAACGAGCGTGAGCCCGAGGGCTTCCAACGCGTTGCGGGCATCGGCGACGGACCAGCCTGCGAGAGTCGGCACCTCGACCGGACACTCGGTGGGATCGGTGCCTTCTTCGAGCTGGTCCTCGGGCACCATGCAGGGGTGCACCTCGATGATCTTCGGTGCGGGAGAGTACTTCCAGACGTACTCTTCCTCGAGTGTCGTGCCGTCCGGCCAGGTCATCACGCGAGTCACCGTGTTGCTGAAACCACCCCAGCCGTTTTGGGTCACCTTCTCTTCAGTCGGGTTGAGCTCCGGGTTGGCCTCGTACTTGTCCGGTGGATCGGTGAACGCGTATCTGTTTCCGAGTTGCCGCTCGGCGACGCAGCCGCCGTTGTTCCCATAGAACTGGACCGTGATTTCGGTTTCTGTGTATTGGGTCTTGATGATGACGATGGTGTCCGTGTTGTTGCGGAAGATCAGATGAGGTGAAGGCCAGGAGATGGTTGCTTCATTGACCTCGGGGTAGCGGGAGAAGTAGTAGCTGTGCGGCTTGTGCTCGACGTCCTCGTAGCAGCCGTAGAAGACAGCGTTGTAGAACGTGGTGGCGAACTGGCTCACACCACCGCCGACATCATCGATCAGTTCGCCGTTGAAGATCATCGGGGCCGGCACGTAGCCCTTGTCGGTGGTGCGCTGTCCGACATGCTCGTTGAGAGAGAATTCCTCGCCCGGCTCGACGATCGCCCCGTCAACTGCGTCGGCCATCAGGTGAATGTTGATGACGCGCTTCTGACCCGCCGGGTGCGATGTGGTGAAGTCCGAGACGAACCTGATGTCGCCTAGCGCCTCTGCATCTTCGGTCGTGAAGCCTGGAGCGGCGCCCTCGCCAAACGGGAACCGTCCCGTATTGGACGGCAGCGCGGCGGCTTCGAGCAAGGCCGTGGCGACGAGCTCCTCATCCAGAAGCGTCGCGTGGCGGGAGGGGAGCAGTGTCACCTCTTTGGCTTCCTCGTCGATCTGCAACTCGGCATCCCGCGGAGGTTGCTCGATTGCTTCCCGGTGAGGAGTCAGAACCGACCGGATCGTCTCCGGGTCGAACTCGAAGACGACCTCAGGACCCGAGTTCTCCTGGACGTCTGTCAGCAATGCCGCGGCCAACTCTTCACGGGTGAAGGTGATGGCGAGTTCAGGGTCGCTTGCGGTCAACGTGACGGGGGCGTCGATCAAGCGGGCAGCGTCGGCAGTAGCAGCATCGATGTCCGCGTTGCTCAACGTCGGTTGGATCAGTGTCGTTTCCAGTGCGGTCGTGGTCCGGTCGAAGCTCTCGAGGCTCGCCAGCACTGCGATGTGTGCTTGGGCGCGGTCGATGCCTTCGCCGGGGCGCGGATAATCGGGCAGAGCTCGAGTGTCGCGAATGATGACCCCTCCCTCATACGCGGGGAGATCGACCGCCACCTGTTCCCACTCGTCGAGTACATCGTCGAGCATGTCCGCGTCGATGGTGACCGGTACATTCAGCTCGATGTCGTCACCGAAGCTCCCAAACCAGGAGAAGAACCCGCTGAAGAAGCCCTTGTCGTGTCGTTGCTCCAGAGCCTCATCGACCACGGCTTGTTCGTCCACATCGAGACCGACGTCGCGCGGATCTAGCGTGAACTCGAATCCGTTCACCGTGAACTGGGCCGGTTGGGCGGCAAGTTCTGCCTCGTAGTCGCGCATCGCGGCAACGGCATCGTCCTCGCCGAGTCCGCCCAGCTCGACACCCGCAGCAGACACGTTCCGGGCGACTTCGCCACTGCCACGGATCGTGTCGAATGTGTAGACGAGCAGCGGCAGCAATAGCAGTGCGGCGGCACCGCCGATCAGGATCCAGCGTCGAACGTTCTGCGTCATAGGTGTAGGCGAAGCGGTGAGGAGGGGGGTTTCCGGTCCCAGATAGTACCGCTTTCCGCGGCATAGTCCGATCAGCGGTACGTAAACGAGCAGGACCGAGCGTAGCGGGCGAATCACCGAGCGTGGCAGCGGGGGCAAAACGCGGGCCTCGCCCTCTCGCGGCGATACCATTCGTCTCGTGATCGAGTTTCCCGAAGTGCCACCGGGCGAGCCGCTGGTCGTCAGCGCAACCCTGTTCACCACGTACGGCAAGTGCCCCGACCAGGCTCTGGGCCGGATGCGCGGTCTGTATCCGCCGGAGAGCACAGCATCCTTCAAGGGAGGGCTGGCGCATCGGGTTTTCGCCAGACACCTCAGCCATGGCCCGATCGATGGCGAGGCCTTCGATCTGGTTTGCAGGGAAGAGATCGGATCGGGAATGAACCCGAAACTCGCCTCGCTCGGTCTGCGTCCTTCACAGCTGAGCGGGGTCATCAAGGAAGTCGGCGATCTCTATCAGCGGTTCAAGACCCTGTCGAGCGATGGATTCCGAGAAACCGAGACGCTGGTGGAAGTCGAGCCTGCTGAAGACCTGATGTTGCGGGGCTCGATTGATGCCGTCTTCGACGATGAGACCGGGGTGCGTCTCGTCGACTGGAAGACCGGAGGCCTGTACGACGTGGAGCTGCAGCTCGACTTCTATGCAATGCTCTGGGCGCTCGACAAGGGCACTCTGCCTGGCCGAGTAGAAGCGGTCTCGATCGGCTCCGGCGAACGAGTCGGCTCCACCCCGACCGAAGCGAGCGTCACCGGCACCGCCGCGACTACTGCGGAGCTCGTACGCGAGCTGCGCAACGCGTTTGCCGCCGCAGAGGATCATCTTGATCGATACGCCGGTCCGTGGTGTCGCTACTGCGCGTTGCTCGACGGTTGTTCCGAGGGTGCCGCAGCCGCCAAGGTCGTTGACGCCGGGTAGTTCAGTCCACTTGCCCATCCGGCCGCGGCGGGCGCAGTGCCCGCACGGCATCGTCGACCAGCTCTACCAGCTGGCTGCGTAGCGAGTCGAGGTCGTCACGGACGCCGTCAAGACCTTGCTGGGCGGTCGTCAAGGCCTTCTTGCTCCGGGAGAAATGCTGAGCCAGGTCCCGAAGTCGGGCAAGGCGCTCAAATGCCGCTGCGGTGTCGACCTTGTCGTCGGGTTCGGCTTCCTTACTAGCAGCCGCCGCGGCCCAGCGCAAGGCCACCCTCAAGAGCGTGCCGTCACCGGGGTCGACGACGAGGATGCGTTTCCCGTAGAGGGCGAAGCTTCCCACCTCAGCGGGGAAAGCGTCGTTGCGCGAAATGCAAATCCCCCACGAGGCATCGCGGTTGAGCATCGCTTCGTCGAGTTCGCCGAGGATCCCGGTACTGCCGGTCAGAGACAACCGCCCTACGTTCTTGGCCTCGATGACGATCCGCGTGCCGTCCTGGAGGGCCACAACAAAGTCGCCGACCTTCGTCTGCGGACCAAGTCGCCCACCGAGGAGACCGGTTCGTTCGACAACGCAGCCACCGAGCGCGCGGGCTTCCGTACGGAGCAACCCCTCGACAACATCCTCGAAATCGACGCCCTTCGCTGTGCCGCGAGCTGCCTCCTCCGCCTTGGATTGAGCACCCACAACCAGATCACGCATCTCTTGGAAGCGCCGCTCCACGGTCTCCATGACCCGGCCCAGGCCGCGATCCGTCTCGGATGAATCGAACGCTTCTGTGAGACGCTGCGCCAGCAGTCCCTCCGGACCCAACAGCTCCTCGATCGCCGCGACCAGCTTGGCAACATGGCTGTCGGATCTATCCGGATCGAGCCGGGTCAACGTCTTGGCATGTAGTTCCTCCAGTTCTGCTACCGCCCGTGACGTGAGCGAAGTGCGCACGTCGGGATCCAGCTGAGCGGCAAGCTCGGAACGTCCCGTGTCGACCGCCGCGCCGAGGTGATCCCGTGCCGCGGCCGCGGCCGCATCGAGGATCCGCCGCACTTCATCCTTCATGTTCTCGACCGCGACCTGCATCCCGGTGGTGGCCAGGCCGTGCACCCCCAGGCCGATTGCGCGCACCAGGTGTCTGCTCACCTCCTGCTCCGGTAGCACAGCCAGGTACTCGGCGACGGCTTCATCCTGGAAGGTGAGATGCGAGATGGTGACCGTGCTTCCGTTGACCGAGACGCGCCCGGGAGCATCTTCGGTTGCACCAACTGATATTGGGAAAGTAGCAATGGCATCCATGAACATCAGGCTATAGGTCGGGGGTGACAGAAAGCCGGCAGCCGAGGCTGCCGGTCGATTCCTAGCCCGAGATCACCCGAGGGACGGCTTGGTTGCAGGCCAAGGGGGCGGGATGTGGTGTAATCGGTGCCATGCAGGCAGATGCGATAGCCATTACGGCGCTGCGACCGCGTCTGGAACAACTCGCCGCACTCCTGGAGAGCGCGCGGTTCAACCTGCCCACCTCTGGAAAGGAGGACGCGGAACGTGCGCGGCTCGCCATTGTGCGCACGATCAACGAGTACCTCTTGCCCCGTCTCGACGATCCAAAGGCCCCGGTAGTGGCCGCGGTCATCGGACCCAGCGGAACCGGCAAATCCACAGTGGTGAACTCGCTGGCCAACGACCGAATCAGCGACGTGGGGCCGCTGCGTCCGACGACCCGCAACCCGGTGCTGTGGGCACACCGGGACCATGGCAACCGCTACTGGTCGGAGTTCGTCGCCAGGGTGCGAGAGCGGGTGGGTGCGACCGTCGAGGTTGTCATCGGTGACGACGAACTCACCAAGCAACTCACGGTCATAGACACCCCTCCATCCGAGTTCATGACTCCCGCCGGGCGCAAGCCGGCCGTCGACGCTCTGGCCCTGGCCGATCTGTGTGTCTTCGTCACCAGCCCGAGCCGCTATGCCGATATCTCGGCGTGGAACTTCCTGCGAGAGATCAGGTGGAGGGGGGTTCCGATGCTCTTCGTCCTGAACCGATTGCCTCCGGACCGCGACCAGGCTGTTGCACTTCTCAACGACTTTGCCGCACGGCTGCACAACTACGGACTGTTGTTGGAGCCCGATGCGGCGAT
>JASJAS010000023.1 GCA_030066875.1 Acidimicrobiia bacterium
GTGTCGGCCGCCGATCTGCTCTCCCTGCCGGCCACCGGTGGTCTCTTTGGTGGGCTCTCTCATCACTACGATTTGGTCCTCATCGACGCTCCTCCGGTGCTGTCGGTCGCGTACTCGACGACCCTGGTTCGGCTTGCTGAACGGGTCGTGGTCGTGCTGGCACACGGCCAGGATCTCCACGGCGCCCAGGATCTCGGTCACCAGCTCGACATGATCGGAACCCAGGTCCTCGGCTATATCTACAACTTTGCGCCGCTTCGAGCCGAGATGACCATTGCGGTAGGTTCCGCGGGCGACTATCGCCGCGAAGCGCCCGATGACGTCGAGGCCGAGGTGTCGGGAGCCGACAAGTAGGCGCAGCCTGAGATCGGCCTTCAGACTGCCGTCTACCCTGCGCCACAGCAGACCGAGTTGATACGAGGAGCCATGAAACGGACGCTCATCAAGCACGTGCTCGTTTCCGACCGCATCGGCGAAGAAGTCAAGATTGCCGGATGGGTCAGGACCCGGCGAGATTCGAAGGGTGGTTTTTCCTTCCTCGAGATCAACGACGGATCCAGTTTCTCCGGCCTGCAAGTGGTGGTCCCCGGCGAATTGGACAACTACCAGTCCGACGTGCTGAGGGTCACAATCGGCAGCGCGGTTGCCGTTGTTGGCGAGTTGGTCGAGTCACCCGGCGCCGGCCAAGCCGTGGAGGTTCACGCCACGAGTGTGTTTGTCTACGGCTATGCCGACCCCGATGAGTATCCGCTCCAGAAGAAGCGGATCGGGTTTGAGAAGTTGCGCGAGATCGCCCACCTTCGACCGCGCACCAACACCTTTGGTGCGGTGGCCAGGGTTCGCAACGCCCTCGCCTATGCGACCCACAAGTTCTATCAAGAACGAGATTTCCTTTATCTGCATACCCCGATGATCACGGCGAGCGATGCGGAGGGAGCGGGCGAGATGTTCCAGGTCACCACCCTCGACATGGGCGCTCTCCCTCGAGCCGACGGGGAAATCGACTACACCCAGGACTTCTTCGGTAAACCGACATTCTTGACGGTGAGCGGTCAGCTGGAGGCGGAAACATACGCTCTGGCACTGGACCGGGTATACACCTTCGGGCCTACGTTTCGTGCCGAGAACAGCAACACCCGGCGGCATCTCGCTGAGTTCTGGATGATCGAGCCTGAGATGGCCTTCGCCGATCTCGACGATAACTCGGATCTGGCCGAGGCCTACATCCGCTTTCTGTTCCAGTACATCCTCGACAACTGTGTGGAAGACCTCGCCTTCTTCAACAAGTGGGTCGACGAGGGGCTGTTGGAGCGACTCGAGTCGATCGCGGGGAGCGACTTCGAGCGTATCTCGTACACCGAGGCGGTGCAGGCGCTGCAGAAGGCGGACGTCGGCTTCGAGTATCCGGTCGACTGGGGAACCGACCTGCAGTCTGAGCACGAGCGGTACTTGACAGAGGTGGCCTACGGCAAGCCCCTGATCGTCACCGACTACCCGGCCGACATCAAGGCCTTCTACATGCGGCACAACGACGATGGGAAGACGGTTGCCGCCATGGACGTGCTGGTTCCCGGTGTCGGCGAGATCGTCGGAGGCAGCCAGCGCGAAGAACGTCATGACGTGTTGCTCGAGTCGATCCGGGCAAAGGGGTTACCGGAGGAGCACTACTGGTGGTACCTCGACCTGCGCCGGTTTGGCACCGCTCCACACGCTGGGTTCGGACTCGGGTTCGGACGGGTCGTGCAGTTTGCGACCGGAATGCACAACATCCGGGATGCGATTCCCTTCCCGCGAACTCCCAACAGCGCCGAGTTCTAGGCTGACCGGCCTGTAAGGCCGGTCAGCTTCGAGTTTCGCCGAGCGAAACTCGGGAAGCTAGGGGCCGTGCCCAGATTCTGGTTGAGCGCTCCTTGCAGGCCGGTCAGTTTCGCAGGCGCGCGATCAAGTCCGGTGTGGCGTACTGCATGCGGGTAGGCGACCGACCTGCGAGCAACGCCTCCAGATCACCCGTTACCATCCGTCCGATCTCGAGCAGGGCCTCTGGGATCGCCCCGGCACGGTGTGCGCTCAGAACGGCACCCGGGGCACCACGAAGCCGGTGTGACCGGTCGAACGGCTCAGCCGGGAACACGTCGAGAGCAACCTTGAAACGGCCGTCCATTACAAGGTCGGTCATGGCTTCGAAGTCGACTAGATGAGCACGGCTGACGATCACGAGAACGTTGTCGGGATCGAGCATCTCCATCAAGCCGCGCGAAATGAGGCGGAAGTTGGCGGGGGTTGGTACTGCCAGCACGTAGATGATGTCGCTCCGTCTGAACAGTGTGGGCAGGTCGGTTGGCGTGATCCGGCGCCGTGTCAGATCCTCTTCGGTCAGCCATGGGTCGAAACCGAGGAAATGAACCCCGAACGGTTCGAGCAGAGGCTGCAGACTGCGCGACAAACCACCGGCACCGACGAATCCGACGGTCCTTCCATACAGTGTGGTGGCGCCCACCGTGCCGTGGTGCAGCCACCGTTCCCGGCCCATCCGGAACGCGGCGTCTCCCTCGGCGACCAGTCGAGTGGCGGCGAGCGTGAGTGCCAGAGCCATTTCGGCGACTGCGGGGCCGAACGCCGGTGCGCTTCCGCCCACGGTGATGCCGCGAGCAAAGCAAGCCTTGTAGTCCAGCTCCGCGTGCGTGTGCCCGCCGGCGACCTCAAAGATGTGACGCAGATTCGGTCCGGCCTCGGCGATTGCCTCACGTCCGTATTCCCAGGTGCCGAACACGACCGCCGTCGCATCCCGCAGGAATTCGCGAAACTGCGTCGCCGGGACCGGACCGTCGACGCCCCAGACGACCTCGCACAGATCATTGAGTCGTAGCAAGGTCGTGCTGTCGAAGATCTCATCCATGCTTCGGAAGTGAGGTGCGACGACTACCCGCGGTTTCATCGATCGTCGGCAGGGAAGGCGATGCCGCACCGAGCCCGAATCTCGTCCATCCACTTCATCACTGCGAGCGTCTCGTCGTGCCGTCGCAACGGGCTCTCGGTGAGGCCTGCTGCTACGCACCTTTCGACTTCTTCGATCTCGAACTTGAAGCCATGGCCGTCGTAGCGGGTATCAAAATCTCCCAGCAGCTTTCCTCGTCGTTCCATGAGGACACGTGGACTGTGGTGAAACGGGGCATGAATGCGCAATCTGGCATCGGTGCCTGAAATGGTCGCTTCGGTATTCAGATCGGCGGAGAAGGACGAAACCATGGAGGCACCGCTGTCGTTGGCGTGACGGGACAGAACAGCAGTCTCGATGTCGACGCCAGTAGCACTGAGCACGCAGTCGGCCGCGAACCCCGTTGGAGGCCCTAGGAGAAAGTGAATCAAGGTCAGGGCGTAGACACCTAGGTCGAGCAGGGAGCCTCCTGCCTGTGCCCGGCTCATCCATCGTCTCTCGACATCGGGATCCGGCGGAATCATGCCAAAAGACACCTGGATGTACCGCAGCTCGCCAAGGGCTCCCGCTGCGACGAGATCGCTCATCTTGACGAAAGCTGGCACAAATCTCATCCACATGGCTTCCATTGCAAAGACGCCCACGTCACGGGCGGCAGCGAGCATCGTTTCCGCCTCAGCCGCGTTGACGGTGAGCGGTTTCTCGCACAGGACTGCCTTCCCGTTGTTGATCCCAGCAAGTGCTGCCCGGAGATGGCGTTCGTTTGTCGTTGCCACGTAGACAACATCGACGTCATCGGCCTCAGCCACTTCTTCATAGGAGCCGGCGGCGCGGGTAACACCCCAAGTCGTAGCGAAGTCTCTAGCGGCGGTTGCTCGCTCTGAACCGACGACCGTTACCGGCGAGCCGAGCTGGAGCAATGTCGACGTCATTATGCCGGCGATGTCGCCGGTCCCCATGATGCCCCAGCGCAGACGAGTCATGCGTCCACGCTAGACGATTGCGATCCGTGCGAGGTGTCGGGAGTAGGGTGCCAGACCTCAGCTGGCTCCGTGGGTCTCCCACCACTCGATTGTCTCGCGTAGTCCCTCTTCGAGACCGGTTCCTGCCTCGAACTCGAATAGCTGCGCTGCCTTGGTCGTGTCGAGTTTGCGCCGAGGCTGGCCGTCGGGCTTCGAGGTATCCCAGCGGACGGTTCCCTCGTAGCCGGTGAGTTTGGCGATGAGCTCGACCAGCTCCCGGATGGTGATTTCGTGGCTGGTGCCTACATTTACCGGCTGGTCGCCGTTGTACCGGTCTGTTGCCATCACGAGTGCGCGCGCTGCGTCCTTGACGAAGAGGAATTCGCGGGAGGCCGACCCTGTGCCCCAGGCCACGACCTCGGCGGCGCCCTCGTCGCGAGCAGTGACAAACTTGCGGATGAGTGCCGGGATGACATGCGACGTCTCCAGATCGAAGTTGTCACGCGGTCCGTAGAGGTTCACCGGGAGCAGATAGATCCCGTTGAGGTTGTATTGCTGTCTGTATGCCTGGAGCATGACGAGCAAGCTCTTCTTGGCAATCCCGTACGGTGCGTTCGTCTCCTCCGGATAGCCGTTCCAGAGGTCTTCCTCGCGAAACGGAACGGGAGCGTACTTCGGGTAGGCGCAAACCGTGCCGACCTGTACGAACTTCTCGATCTTGTGTTTGCGGGCCTCCTCGATTAGGTGGAGACCCATTGCCATGTTGGCGTAGAAGTACCGGCCCGGATTGGCGCGGTTGGCACCTATGCCTCCGACCTCGGCTGCCAGATGGATCACAATGTCCGGTTTGGCATCCGCGTACATCTGGCGGACGGCATCCTGTTCGGTCAGGTCGTAGTTCTCGATGCGGGGCACGATGAGTTCGCCCGCACCTGCGGCCTCGAGTTGCTCTAGGAGGAATGATCCGAGAAAGCCGGCACCGCCGGTGACCGCGATCCGCTTGTCGGTTATGGCTGTCATCGGCCTCCTCCAGTCCACTCGATGGTCTTCAATCCGGCATCAACCAGCGCCTTCTCCTGCTTGGCAAGCTCCATGTCCGACTCGACCATCATCTCGACGAGTTCATCGAACCCAACCTTGGGTTCCCATCCGAGTACCTTGCGCGCCTTGGTCGCATCGCCCTCGAGTAGGTCGACCTCCGCAGGACGGAGGTAGCGCGGGTCGATAGCGACGTACTGTTCCCAATCGAGGTCGAGGAGGTCGAAGGTCTTGTTGGCAAACTCTCGAACCGAGTGGCGCTCACCGGTCGCAATGACGTAATCATCAGGTTCATCCTGCTGCAGAATCAACCACATCGCCTCGGTGTAGTCGCCTGCGAAGCCCCAGTCTCGCTCGGCGTCGAGGTTGCCGAGATAGAGCTTCTGTTGCAGTCCGAGTTTGATCCGGGTGGCCGCCCGGGTGATCTTTCTGGTGACGAAGGTCTCGCCGCGACGCGGCGACTCATGATTGAAGAGGATGCCGCTGCAGGCGTACATGTCGTATGCCTCGCGGTAGTTGACCGCCTGCCAGAAGCTGTAGACCTTGGCCACGGCATACGGAGAGCGAGGATGGAAAGGTGTGGTTTCCGACTGCGGTGTCTCCACCACCTTGCCGTACATCTCGGATGAGGAAGCCTGATAGAAGCGAATCTTCCGGTTGGTCATACGGATCGCTTCCAGCATGCGCAGCGTTCCCAGGGCATCGACGTCTGCCGTGTAGATCGGGTTCTGGAACGACACAGCGACATGACTCTGAGCTCCCAGGTTGTAGACCTCATCCGGTCGGATCTCGTCGAGCAGTCGGCTCAACCCATTGCCGTCGGCGAGGTCGCCGTAGTGGAGGAATAGCTTGGCTGCCTCGATGTGCGAGTCCAGATAGAGGTGGTCGATCCGCTCCGTTGAGAACGTCGAGGAGCGGCGGATCAATCCATGCACCTCATAGCCGCGGTCAATGAGCTGTTCGGCCAGATACGATCCATCCTGGCCGGTTATGCCGGTCACCAAAGCACGGCGTGTCATGACATTTCTCCTGTTCTCGACGGAACACGCCCCGCGATCCGCCGCCTGGTCACTTCGTGATCACTTCGCCGGGCTCGTAGCCGAGGCGACGGTGATGCGACGCCGAATCTAGTGCGTCCCCGGTTGGTTGTGTGAGGTGATGGCCATCCGTTGGTCAACCTAGCCCTCCAGCTCCTCGACGGTCTTGGGCCAATCGTCCTTCAGCAGCCTGCTGAGAGAACGGTCGGCGAGTATTCGCCCTTCGGTCTGGCATCCAGGGCAGTAGTTGGTTTCACGGGATGCGTAGACGATCCGTTGCACGGTTGTCCCGCACACCGGGCACGGTTCCCCGTACTTGCCGTGGACGGCCATGCGGGGGTGGAATGCGGTCACCTTCTCCGGGAACCCATCACCCGTATCCTCCCTTCGGATGGCAACCCACTGCTCGAGAACGGTGCGGCTAGCTTCGTAGAGGCGCTCGATCTCGTCTGCACCGAGGTTTGTGTTCATCTGCATCGGGGAGAGCCCGGCCCGGTGCAAGATTTCGTCGGCGAAGGCGCCGCCGATACCGGAGATACGCCTGGCGTCGCTGAGGGCCCGTTTCAATGTGTGCCGCTCCGCAAGCAAGGCCGCGGAAAACTCCGCAGGTGAGGCAGTACTGAGCTCAATTCCGCCCGGGTCCAGGTCGGCCAGTGCGTCCTCTCCGGCGACTACGTGGAGTGACGCCCGTCGCTTTGTGCCAGCCTCGGTGAGAACCACGGTGCCGGAGGAAAAGTCGAACGCGGCCAGACCCACCCTTCCGGGGATCGCCTTCCTCTCCTCGTGCCAGTGCAGCCGGCCCGCGATCATCAGATGGAGCACAACAAACAGGTCATCCTCGAACTCGAAGACGATGCGCTTGCCCAACCTTCGCAACGCCAACAGCTGCTTGCCGAAAACGGCCTCGAGAGGCGGATCGAACGTCCGCAACAACGAGAAGGAACGAACCCGGACCTCCTCGAGGGTCTCCCCGAGCGTGCGCTTCTCGAGCGCTTCGATATATGTGACGATCTCGGGAAGTTCGGGCATCAGCGGAACAGGTCCTCGCGAGGCGGCCTAACCAGGTCGGTGGCCCGGGAAGATCCCGGCTTCCAATCGACTCCGCGCACAATGGCGGCCGGAACCCGTGATGTTTTGCCCATTGCCAGGTCGGCGGCAGCTGCGATTTCGTCGACGATGGCGACCTCGGTCGCTTCCATGATGCGTCCGTTCGAGTCGGGTAGCCCCTTGTGGTCGGTTATGGCTTCCATTCCGGAAACGCCTATGGCCACGTCGGTTTGACCCCGCCGCCACGGCCGACCGAACGTGTCGCTGATGATTACAGGTACGTCGAAGCCAACTGCCCGGGCGAGTTGGATCCGCAGCCTGTGGGCGGATTTGTCCGGGTCGAGCGGAAGCAGCACGGCTTGGTTCCCCGCGACGTTGGAACGATCGACTCCGGCGTTGGCGCAGATGAAGCCATGATCGGTCTGAGTGATGAGCAGATCGCCGCGGCGGCGAATGACCGCTCTTGCTTCGTTCTCGACTGCGGCCCGATACGCAGCATCATCGGCAGCGTCGATGATGCGACCCTCTGCTTTGGAAACGACTTTGTGGGTTATCACGAGTATGTCTCCGCCGGCGAGCTGCAGCGGCCCGCCGTTGAGTGCCGCCAGGACCAGCGCCGCGAGATCGTCACCAGATCCGATCTCCGGGATTCCCTCGATTGGGTGGATCTCGATGCCGTTCATGGCGCCATCGTATCTACCAGCCACCCCGCAAAGCGGCGCCCCGCTACGGGGTCGGCGATTCGTGTCGGGTACGAGAGCACCCGGGTCGCCGAGGTGGAGAGGCTTTCGTCGGCGGCGTCGCCTTCGTCAACGATGAGCGTCGACAGTAGGCCCTCATAGGCGGCGAGGACGCCCGCGGTTCCTTCGCCGAGGCCCAACGACGCCATCACCTCCCGCGCCGGGCCCTTCAGTGCCGCACCACCGAACAATGGGCTGACCGCCGCGACCATGGCGGCACCCCGCACGGCCTGGCGTACACCTGGTACGGCAAGGATCGGCCAGACCGAAAGCGGCGGGTTGGAGGGGGCGATAACGATCAGATCGGCCGCGTCTATCGCGGCGATGACGCCCGGAGCCGGTTGGCTCGAGGCCGCTCCGTGATAGTCGAGGCCCGCTACCTCATCCCGATGGCCTCGTCGTACGAAGTAGTCCTGAAACGAAATCCAGGAGCCTGAGGAGAGCCGAACTCGGGTCCGAAGCGGATCATCGGTAGCCGGGAGCAACTGAGAGCCAACGTCGAGGGTCGCGGTCAGCTCGGACGTGATCGCAGACAGCGGAGCGCCACCGCGAAGACGGGCGGTTCGATACAGACAGGTCGCCATGTCCTTGTCGCCGAGACGGAACGACGTGTCCTCGCCCCGTCGCGTCAGTTCTTCCATCACCTGGAACGTATCTGCGGCGATACCCCAGCCCTGCGGGCCCTCGATCCCGGCCAGCGTGTACATGACCGTGTCCAGATCCGGGGCGACATGCAGGCCATAGATGAAGTCGTCGTCTCCGACGTTGACGATTACCGTCAACTGCTCGGGTGCGACAGCACCGGCGAGGGCCCTCGCCATGCGGGCGCCACCCACGCCACCGCACAGCACCACGACGTCAAGATTGCGATAGATCTGTCACGACTCCAGAATGCGGCCTATGTCACCTGCCCCCGGGAAACTGAAACCCGTCATCGTCGCCGCGGTTCTTGCGCTCGACAACGCCGATGTCGCCGAGACGGTTGCCCGGATACGGCGACAAGTCTACGAGACACGCCGCATCGTCGTCGTAGGTGCCGGCAGCCGCGGGCGCCATGCCGCCGACGCCGCTGAGGTGGAGTGGATGAGTTCAGTTCCCCACCTGCTCGATTCAATCGATGGATCGATTAGCCACGTGTGGTTCCTGTACGCCGGTGCCCTTCCCAGGCCGGATGCCCTCAAAGCGCTGATAGATGAGGCGGAGCGAACGGATGCGGCGGTGGCCGGCTCGAAGCTGGTGCACGCCGAGGATCCAGAGCGCCTGATCGCAGTGGGTATCGCAACCGACGTCTTCAATGTGCCGTACCTCGGTATGGACGAACACGAGATCGACGCCGGTCAGTATGACGTGGTCCGCGACGTTGCCGCGGTGGCAGGAGTGTCGATGCTGATACGGCGCGATCTGGCTCGCGGTGTAGGCGGACCCGACCCGCTCCTACCACCCGAGGCCGCGGCGATTGATATCTGTCAGCGCGCTCGGCTGCGTGGCGCGCGCGTAGTCGTCGTGCCCTCATCGGAAGTTCTGTTCCATGCCGACCGGTTCCGTGCCGAGTCGTGGCGGGAACGAGCCGGACGCATCCGAGCCATGCTCAAGGCATACAGCCTGCTCACTCTCCTTTGGGTCGTGCCGCTGCGGCTGGTCATCGGTCTGCTGGAATCCGTCGTCAGCCCCTTTCTCGGTCGATGGGTGCTGTTCGATTTTCTCCGTGCCTGGCTGTGGAACATCTGGCACCTGCCCTCGTTGGTCCGAGAAAGGTTCTCCGCCCGCAAGGGCAGGGTCTTCGGGGACGCCGAGCTCTTTCGCTACCAGTTGAGGGGTTCGGCCAAGTTATCGGAGATCACCGGGGAGATCGGCATCAAGCTCAGAGCTCGCCTCGACAGAAGCGAAGGTCCAACGCTTGCTTCGATCGGGAGTGATCTGCGGCAACCGGCCTTCGTCGTCGGCGTGCTCACGCTCCTCACCTCGGTTCTTGCCGTTCGCTCGCTGTGGTCAGCAGGTTGGCCGGCAGTCGGGTACACAATGCCGCTTCCCGAATCCGGCAGAGCGGCGTTGGGTGCCTACGCCGGGGGCTGGAATCCGGCGGGTTTTGGCTCGATCGAGCCGCTGCCACCATTGGTCGGCTTGGCGGGCGCCACTCAAGCGATCCTGTTCGACTCGCCGGAGTTCACCGCGTGGCTCTTGAGCCTCAGCGCGATCATCGCCGGTATTTGGGGAACCATCCGGCTGCTACGAGGTTGGGGGATCGAGGTGGTTGCAGCCTGGGCCGCGGGCATTGTGCTGGTTGCGGGTCCGGCGGCTCAGGCGATCGGTGATCGAACGGCGATCGGCCAGTTGCTCGGCATAGGCGTACTGCCCTGGGCCCTGCGGGTCGCCACGACCAGATGGCCGTGGAGTTGGACGCGTCGCCTGGGACGGGTTGCCGCAATGGGCTGGGTTGTGGCCCTGCTCGCTTTGGTAGCGCCGCCGCTGGTCGTGGCGCCGGTGGCGATCCTGTTCGTCAGGGCGATTCTCAAGCCGGTCGGTTGGGCGTCCTGGCGTGCCTTCGGCCTCGGATTGGTCGGATCCGCGTTGGCTGTGCCGGTGCTGCTTCCCTGGCTTCGGATCGTCGACCTAGAGGCTTACTTGACGGCAGGTGAAGAGTACTGGATTCCCGCTCTCATCCCGCTGGCGGCGGCCGGCGTTGCTTTCCTCGCCGGCCTGCTGGCAAGCCGAGATGGTCATCTCGATGCAGTGATTCTCGGCGGTGTCCTGGTTGGATTGGGTGCCGTCGCAGCGCGAGGCGCCGACCTGGGTTTGGGTCGCGAGACAGCAGTCTCCGGTCTCGCGGTCGTGGCGGCTGGCACCGCTTTCCTGGTCGGTGGCGTACTCGATGCGTTGCGGGCAACTGATGTGCACGGGTGGCGCAGGCTGACCGCCGGCTTCGGCGGGGTGGCTGCGATCGTCCTAGTGGCCACGTCGCTGCTCCCGCTCTATGGGGGACGGGGCGGCTTGCCCAACGACGAGTTCACAGATTCTCTCCGGTTCACCGCTGCTGCCGAAGGTGAAGCGACCGCGTCACGGATACTGCTCGTAGGGCCCGCAGCAAGCCTCCCGGGCGATGCGCGTACGGTGCGTGGTGCCGACTACCGGGTTGTCTCTGCCCCGGTGCCCGCTCTCTGGGAGGCTTATCTGCCCGTAACTGGACCTGCTGATGCGGCTCTCGAGCAGCTCTTGCTCAAGCTGATAGAGGGCCAGGAGTCGCGTGCAGGTGAGGCTCTCGCAGACTTCGGAATCCGCTGGGTAGTGGTAACCGGGGAGACACCTCTCGAGGCTGTGTTCGATGGTCAGTTGGATCTCGTGCCACTCGGCGGAGCGAAGCGCCCCACGTTCTTGGTTGATTCTCCACTAGCGGTGCGCGCCCGGCTCGGAACCGGTGATGTGTGGAGCCGGGTTGGAACCGGTTATCGCGGTACCGAGACTTCGGGAGAGCGGGTCAGTGTGGCAGAGACGGCCAACTCGCGCTGGCAGCCGGGCCCGTGGACCCAGCGCGGATGGGGCAATGAGGTTTCTGCGAGTACCGGAGAGGCGAAATTCGATGCGATCGAGTCGCGCCGTGTCCAGGCTTCCCTGGCCGGCGGTTGGTTTGCGATTCTCGTGCTGTTCTCTGCTTTCGCCAGGAGGCAGCGATGAAGCGAACCGTTGGCCTGATTCTTGCCGGGGTCGCGATAGCGGCTGCGGTGGTGCTCCCCGAACCCGAACCGGCCGCCGGACCCGATTTCGTCGGCCCCGAAATACGAGAGTCCGTAGCGTCGGCAGCTGCCAGCGTTTGGTATTGCCCCTGGGTAGCCAGCGGCGCATTGCGTGACTCGACAGTCATGCTTGCCTCGAAGGTCCCGGTCAGCGCTGAACTGACCTTGCCGCAGCAAATCACCGACGAGGAACCCGATGTCGACGAGGTGAGACTCGACGAGGCCGGAGCCCTGGTGATCGCCGTGGGTGAGATCGTCCGCCGTGGTGATACCCCGCTGTTTGTCGAACTCGATGACGGGCCCGCCGCGGTGGCCACCGTGGTGAGCAGCGCCGAAGTGCTCACGGGCGACACCTGCGTTGCTCGGATACCGAAGGTATGGGAGTTGCCGGGTGGCACCACCCGCGAAGGGCGGACGATGACGCTGCGGCTCTTCAACCCATTCCCCGAACTTGCCAAGGTGAGCGTCAGCGGGTCGAGCGAATCGGGTGAGACAGGATTGGTTGATCTCCAGAACCTCGATGTTGAAGGACGCACCTGGCAAGACGTGAGTCTCAATGCGTTGGTGCCTCTACTCGACGACCTGGCGTTGACGGTGACCTCGTCAGAAGGGTTCGTGATTCCATCGCTCGCGGTTGCGGGTTCAACCGACGAGGCCAGTTGGCCCGGTGCCGCTCCGGCATCCGTGTGGGAGTTTCCCGTCGCCTCGACCCGGGCGGAGTTCTCACCGTCGCTGATGATCTCGAACTCGAACTCCGCTCCGGCGGTGGTGGCTATCGACGTGTACACGGACGCCGGGACAACGATCGGGGCTCGTGAGGTCGAAGTCGACCCCAGCATTCCGCGCCGCGTCGACCTGAGTGATCTCGCCGACGGCGCACTTGGGATTCGAATCCGCGCGAGCTCTCCCGTGGCTGCGGTGGTCTTGGCGGAGGAATCGACTGCGGTCCTCGAACCGACGGACGAAGAGGGTCAGCTCGACGATGACACCCAGCGGGGTGACCGCATCGCAGGCACCATCGGGATTTCCAACCCAGCTGTGCAATGGCTGTTGCCGGGTCTGCAGGCCGTTTCTGACGCAGAGGCGACGGTGTGGCTCCTCAACACCGGCGGCGAAGCCGCCACCGTGACCCTGCAGCCCCTCGGGCTACGGGACCTGCCCGCTGTGAAACAGACCGTGGCCGCGGGAAGCTTGCAGGGGCTACCTCTCGGCCATGACGTCACGGTTGGTGGGTATCTGATAGAGAGCTCCACACCTATCTCGGCAGCGTGGAGCGTTGAGAGCCCAGCCGGGCTCATGTTCATCACCGGGACGGTCGTGAGTGGATGACGTGGCAGGGCGCGTCCTGCTCTTGCTGGGTGTGGCGGCGGTGGCCGCCATCGCTGCCTGGTGGGCGCGGCGCACCCGCTCATACCATCCGCCCGTCGACGTTGCCGGACTTGGTCTTCCCGCAGGGATTGTCGTGTTCACCTCGACAGATTGTCCCCGCTGCAAGGATGTCCTGGCTATCGCTCGCGCCTCGGGGGCTCCGTTGCGCGAGATCACATACGAGCTCGAAGGCGACCTGCAGCGGAGGGCGGGTGTCATCGGAGTACCACTCACGGTGATTCTGGACGGGTCGGGCACACCAGTCGCCCAACTTGCCGGTCAGGTCAGAAGACGGTCGCTGCAGCGGGCGCTGCGGCAAGCCGGCTTCTGACCGCCTCGGCCGGGTTCCGGCCGAGGCGGCCGGCCGCTCGACGCAACCGGGCGCGGAATCCACCACTGAAGCAGAGTTGGCCACTAGCGTCTGCAGCCAGATGACGATTACCTGCTCCCGCTGCCGCTCCGACGCAGAGTCCGTGATGTCGTTTGACTACTCGAGCCGGCTCATGTGGCTCAGTGATATCGAGGGACAGCTCGAACCGGGTGCCGGCTATCTACTTTGCGTGCAGCATGCGGGTCGGCTCAGCCCGCCGGTCGGCTGGACGCTCGTCGACAGGCGCTCTCCGATGGCCCGTCTCTTCCCCGTCCCCGCCTAGGAGCGCCGGAGTGCCGATCGATCGTGATGTGCTCGAAGCGGTTCGAGAAATGGAAGAACCTGAACTGCGTCGGTTGCTGATCCTCGCCCGCGCGCGGCTCGAGCAGCGTGGTGTGTTCACGACGAGCAGCGAGCCCGAAGTGAAGCTCCGCCGACAGATGGTCAAGTGTGGCAAGGAAGCCTGTTCGCGCTGCCCGCACGGACCGTACTGGTACGCCTACTGGTGGGAAGAGGGCAAACGGCGCTCGAGGTATATCGGGAAGCTCGACGAGATCCCGGAGATGTCTTGACCGTAGATCCGGAACCAGGCTCGGGGTCCGAGCGACTCTTGGTCGGGAGCGCGAAATGCGCAAGATATCACCGGGGGCGTGACTACTCTTGGTGGCATGAATAGGAGAAGAGGAGTACCGGTAGAGCCGCTGCAGTGTGGTACCTGCGGCGCCAACGACGTCATCCAGATCGAATTGACTCTGCCGGACGGTACCGAGGTGAACTTCTGCTCCTGTCATCAATGCGAAGCGCGCTGGTGGGACCGCGACGGGGAGCCGTTGGAGCTTGATGTCGTATTGGAGCTCGCCCGCAACACCAGCGCCTAGTCGGACCGTTGTCCGTCTGCGGATCCATGTCGGCTGAGCGCAATCCCAAATCGCAACTAGCCTCTCGCCGGTGACTTCGACCGATTCCGTTTCAACCGGTTCTTCGGCAGGCCGGCTGCTGGCCATCCTTGCTGTGGTATTGCCCGCTTCCCTGATCCTTCTCGTGATGGCGGGCCTAGTGGCGCGCGTGAGTCCACAAGATGCGTTCCCCTTCTTCAACTTCGACTTCCACTGGCCATCGCTTCTTCTGGCCAACACGCCGACCGGCGGCGATATGGGGGCGCACGTCGTTCTCCCGCAGGTATTGCGCGACAACCTGCTCCCTTCCGGGCGCATCCTCGGTTGGAGCAACGATTGGTACGCGGGCTATCCGGCCTTCTACTTCTACTTCCCGCTTCCCGCCCTGTTCACGGTCCTCCTCGACGTGCTCATCCCATACGGGGTCGCGTTCAAGATCACCACCATCGTCGGCCTGCTGGCGATGCCGTTCGCCGCCTACTTCCTCATTCGATCAATCGGGTTCGCTCGCCCGGTCGCGGCGATAGCCGCTGCGTTCGGCTCGATGTTCGTGTTCATGGAGAGTTACAGCATCTTCGGGGCCAACATCAAGTCAACGCTTGCTGGTGAGTTCTCGTTCTCCTGGTCATTCGCGCTGTCGTTGATCTACCTGGGCATCATCATTCGGAATGTCAGAGAGGGGAGAAGGTTCAGTCCCGCGGCGGGCGTCGTTCTGGCGCTGACCGCGATGAGCCACGTCGTGACCACCATCGTTGTCGTGATCGTTTCGTTGCCGTTGTTGCTGCGCAGGCGAGGCGCCGCGACACTGCTCCCGAGCTGGATCGTCGGGTTCGGTCTGGCCGCTTTCTGGGCGTTGTCGGTCTTCATCCGCACTTTTGGTGGCCTCAACACCGACATGGGATGGACCCCGCTAACGGGGATTCGCGGTGCCGGCATCTCGAACGTCGGAACACCGCTACCGAACGAGTTCATCCCGATCTTTGCCCTCGGTGTGATCGGGATGATCTGGTCGCTGCTCCGAAGAGAGGACATAGGTGTCCTGCTGACGCTGACGGTGCTTCCTCTGTTCGGCTACCTGCTGATCGCAGAGCAGGGCTGGACCATCCTCTACAACGCCCGTCTGCTGCCCTATTGGTTCATGGGGGTGTTTCTCTTCGCCGGGATTGCAGTCGGCTTGGGTGCAATGAAGTTGGCGAGGTGGCTGCCGAACCGTCATGAGAACACAGTCGTTGGGGGCGTGCTGGTGATCGGGCTCACTCTTGCGGTGACGATTATCGGGGTGCACGACATACCCGGCTGGGTCAATTGGAACTACCAGGGCTATGAGGGCAAGGCGGCATACCCAGAACTCGAATCGCTGGTGGCTTCCGTGGATCGCTTGCCGGAAGGCCGGGTGATGTGGGAGTACAACAAGGAGATTCAAGACCAGTACGGCACCCCGATGGCTCTCATGCTCATACCGTATTGGAGCGAGGAACACGACACGATGGAGGGCGTGTTCTTCGAGTCTTCCCTCACCACGCCGTTCCACTTCCTCAATCAGGCGGAGATGAGCAGGTCTCCTTCCCAGCCGGTGCGGGGCATCACCTATCGAACGTTCGATCTGGAGCGGGGAATCGAGCATTCCAAGCTCTTCGGCCTCTCTTACTACGTGACCCAGACCGAGGACATGACGCTGGAAGCGAAACGGCTCGGGCTTCGGCCCCTAGTGGAGGAGGAAGCCTTCTCGGTGTTTGCGCTGCCGGATTCGCCGCTGGTCGAGGTTGCCCAATTTGTTCCGACGGTCTACGCGGGGGAGGAGAGGTTCGTCGATGTGGCTCTCAACTGGTACGACGACATCGACTCCCTCAATCGCTGGATAACAACGGACGGCCCCGAAGACTGGCTCAGGTTCGAGGACTTGGAAGGGCCGTACGATGCCGGCGATGCGCTGGACACTGAAGGCGCTGTCGTCAGCGATGTCCTTGTCGATGACCATGAAATCTCGTTCACGACGTCGGCCGTCGGCGTACCACACCTGGTGAAGACGTCCTATTTCCCCAACTGGCAGGCGATCGGTGCGGATGGTCCCTACCGGGCGGCCCCCTCGCTGATGATCGTCATCCCGACCCAAGAAGAGGTTTCACTGCAGTTTGCGCGGACTTGGACCGAGAACGTAGGGATGCTGCTCACATTCATCATGCTGGTCTTTGTCGGCTGGTGGGTGACGAAGCGGCGTTCTCTACGGCGGCATCGGGCTGCCCGGGTCGAGGATCGATGAAGGACTACGTCAAGTCGCTGTTCACCCCGACGGCCATCCGCCAGCTGGTCAAGGTCGGCTTGGTGGGGGTGGTCAACACCGTTGTTTCGTTCACCCTTTTCAACATCTTCCTCAGCCTGCTGGGCGGCACCAAGACGACAGATGAGGGATTCAACTGGGAGCAGTTCTGGTCGATCGCCTTGTCGTTTCTCATTGCCACGTTCGTGTCGTACATGCTGAACCGGCGTTGGACATTCGAGCTGAGCGAACCCGGGGAAATCCGCCGCGAAACTACTCGATTCGTCGGCATCAACATTGTCGCTTGGGCAATGACGCAGATGATCGTCGGCGGGGCGGATTGGGTGTGGGGTCCATTGACCCGCACCGAGCAGAACTTTTTCTATCTGCTTGCATCCGGCCTGATCATCCTTCCCAAGTTCGCCGGATACCGAGACATCGTCTTCCGCAGAGCCATCGATGCTCAAGCGATGGCTGCGATCGAAGAGAAGGAAATGGTGGCGGCGGACGCTCGCTTCGCGGGCGAGCGGGCCACTACCAGCTGAAGCTGCGAAACCAGATCCTGAGGGTATCGCGGCCCATCTCCCAGAGAGTGGTTAGCGAGAGACCCCCGGAGGACCCTGGAGAGAGCGACACCGGTGCCTCTGTCATCGATCCACCCGCCTTGCGGATACGCGCCAGCAGTTCCAGGTCGAATGCATAACGGTTGGTTTCGAGACGAGGGAGTGTGTCCTCCAGCGCGGCACGCCGGAAGACCTTGAGGCCGGTCTGTGTCTCTCGGACGGGGAGTCGGAAGAGAATCCGATTGACTGCTGCGAAGGTCAAGCTGAGGATCCGGCGCAAAGCGGGGTAACGGCCCGGCACCATGGCAGAACGCTTGGCGCCTACCAGCACATCTACGTCAGATTCGCGAAAAGTATCGAGAAAGGCGGGTAGCTGCTCCGGCGGGAGGTCGAGGTCGGCGTCGAGAAACACGATTGTCTTCCCGGTGGCATGCGCGAAACCCTCTTTCAGCGCACCACCCTTGCCGCGATTCACGTCATAGCCGACCACCGTCACAACGCTGCTGCCTGCTGCCGCCTTGTCGGCGAACCCGCGGGTGTCGTCCGTGCTTCCGTCGTCGATGACAATGATCTCAGGCAGTTCCCAGTCCCTGACGACCGCGACAACCCGGTCGATGTTGTCGCTGATCGTTGTTTCCAGTTGGTGGGCCGGCATGAGGATGGACACACCGGTGTGAGGGGAGTGGGGCATGGCAGCGGAGCTTAGCCCAGACCACGAGTTGGGACCCGCTCGCCGTGCCCGGGCAGGCTTACAATTCCGATCATGGATCTCTCAGCAATCTTCAAGGCCTATGACGTTCGCGGAACCGTACCCGACCAGCTGGATGACGATGCGACCCGGCGCATAGGAGCGGCCTTTGCCAGGTTCGCCGACACGGCTCGCATCGCTGTCGGCCGTGACTGCCGGGAATCCTCACCGGACCTGGCCGCGGCACTCATTGATGGGATAACGTCACAGGGGGTCGCAGTCGACGATTTGGGAATGATCACGACCGACATGGTCTACTACGCGGCGGGAGCAATGGATCAGCCGGGTGTGATGATCACGGCGAGCCACAACCCGAAGGGCTACAACGGCATCAAGCTCTGTCTCGCCGGTGCGGCCCCAGTGGGCGCCGACACAGGTCTCAAAGAAGTCCGCGTCATGGCGGAGCGAGAACTCGAAGCGGCGTCGGAACCCGGAGAGGTTGTCGAGGTCGACCCGCTGCCGGGATACATCGAGCACCTGATGTCGATTGTGAACCCGGACAAGATCAGCAGGCTCCGGGTGGCTGCCGATGGCGGCAACGGGGTTGCCGGTGTTGCGCTACCGGGAGTGTTTGCTCAGATACCGGCACAGCTGACCGGCCTGTACCTCGAACCGGACGGTACCTTCCCCAACCATCACCCGGACCCGTTGCGCCCTGAGAACCTTGCAGACATCGAGGCTTTGCTTCGCTCCGACCCGCACGATCTGGGGGTTGCCTTCGACGGCGACGCCGATCGCGCCTTTTTCATCGATGACCAGCTCAACCCGCTGCCGGGGAGCACCGTCACCGGCATCATCGCCGACTGGTTCCTGCAGAGTCACCCTGGTTCCAAGATCGTCCACAATCTCATTTGTTCGAAAGCGGTGCCCGAGACGGTCCGCGCGGCGGGAGGCGAGCCCGTGCGTACCCGAGTCGGGCACTCGTACATCAAGCAGGTCATGAACGAAACCGGGGCGATCTTCGGGGGAGAGCATTCCGGTCACTACTACTTCCGCGACAACTACCGAGCCGACTCGGGCATACTCGCCATGCTCGTGCTGCTTCAGGTCCTGTCTGAGGACGGCCGGCCACTCTCGGACCTCCGCAGCGATTACGAGCCCTACGCCCAATCCGGCGAGATCAACTTCGATGTTGTCGACAAGGATGCGGCTATTTCGGCTATCGCCGAGGCTCTCAGCGACGGTGATGCCGACCGCTTGGACGGGCTGACGGTCGATTTTGGGGATCGCTGGCTGAACGTGCGGCCGTCCAACACGGAACCGGTACTGCGCCTGAATGTTGAGGCTCCTACACCTGAAGAGGTGTCAGACCTGGTTTCCCAAGTGCGCGCGATCTTGGCCGGTTCGGACGGCGGAGCGGGCCTGTTGCCTCCCGGTTTGCTGGAGATCATGCAATGCCCTTCATGTGGCGGAGTCCTCGCGGAGGTCGCAGAGCCGCCTTCGCTGCTTTGTTCTGGTTGTGGGCTGCAGTACCCGGTGGAGGATGGCATCCCGGTCATGCTGATAGAGGAAGCCACTCAGACCTAGGAGCAGTGGCTCCATGTGCGCACCTTGGAGCGCCGATCACGAGAGGAAGCAATGTGGAATACGACATAGCCGATCAGTCCCTCGCCGAGCTGGGTCACCGGCGGATCGAATGGGCTACCCGGCGGATGCCGGTCCTCGGCGCCATCAGAGAGCGCTTTGAGCGCGATAAGCCCCTGGCAGATGTGACCATTGGCGCCTGCATGCACGTCACCACCGAAACCGCCAACTTGATGCTCGTACTCCGTGCCGGTGGAGCCCGGGTGGCCCTTTGCGCGTCAAACCCACTTTCGACTCAGGACGATGTCGCCGCCGCCCTCGTCGACGCCGGGGTACCCGTCTTCGCCATTCGGGGAGAGGATTCCGAGACCTTTTACCGTCACATCAATGCGGTTCTCGATAGCAAGCCAGATCTCGTTTTCGATGACGGTGCCGACATGACCACGGTGCTTCACGAACAGCGTTCCGACCAACCCATCGTGGGCGGCATGGAGGAGACCACGACCGGTGTGATTCGCCTGCGGGCGATGGCCGCCGACAACGTGCTGCGGTTCCCGATGGTTGCGGTAAACGACTCCGACACCAAACACCTCTTCGACAATCGGCATGGCACCGGGCAATCTTCGCTCGACGGCATTCTTCGTGCGGCCAACATCTTGTTTGCGGGTCGCACCGTGGTGGTAGCCGGGTACGGTGACTGTGGCCTGGGAATCGCCCAGCGAGCGGACGGCCTGGGAGCCAAGGTCATCGTGGTCGAATCAAACCCAGTGCGGGCGCTCTCAGCCGCGATGGACGGTCACCGCGTCATGACGACCCATGAGGCGGCTCCGCTCGGAGACGTATTCATCACCGCCACGGGAGACATCCACGTGTTTCGCCGAGAGCACTTCGAAGTGATGAAGGACGGCGCCATCCTGGCCAACGCCGGGCACTTCGATGTTGAAATCGATCTCGCCGTCCTGAGCGAGATGGCAGATTCCTATCGCGAGCTCCGCGACAACCTCGGCGAGTACACCCTTGCAGACGGTCGCCGGTTGTTGGTCGTCGCAGAAGGCAGGCTGGTCAACCTGGGCGCGGCCGAGGGGCATCCCGCCGACGTGATGGATATGTCGTTTGCAGACCAGGCGCTGGCTGCTGAGTGGCTCAAGGACCATGGTCCCTCGCTCGAGCCGAAGGTCTACGTGCTACCTCGCGAACTCGACCATGAGGTGGCGCGCCTCAAACTAGAGAGCATGGGCGGAGGACTGGAGATACTCACAGATGAGCAGATCGAGTATCTCAAATCCTGGCGCCACGGCACGTAGCTTCCGGCTGTGACCGACGCGTGTGCCTAGCGTGAGTCGGTCAGGCCGAGAAGCGGTCGCGGGCGTTCGGTCGCAGCTCGCAGATCGACGAGCACCTCGTTTTCGCCATGGCGAGCCTGTTGAGCGTTTTCGATCAGGCTGTGTATCTCGGAGATCGTCAGCTGTTGATTGCGCTGCAGCGCGTCCCGGATTGCGACGATCAGGTGCCGGTTCTCGAGCATGGTGCGCATGCTCTCCCGTTTCGAGTCACGCAGCAGGGATTCGAGTTCCTTGCGGGTGCGGGCATCGTCCAGCACCCGGTCGACGAACGTTGCTCGCCGCGATCGGCGGGTAGCCAGCGAAACCAGCGAACCGCTCATACCGAAGCGGCCGACCATGTCGGCGCCGACGGAGGTCGCTACCGCAAGGTCTGCCTCGGCGTGAGCACCGCTCTCGCCGGTAAAGATCTCTTCGGCGGACATGCCGCACAGAGCAAGCATCAGTGCCTTGCGGAGTCCTGTCTGGCTGGTGACGGGGATGGCACCGGTGTGCACCGTGCAGGAATCGGAGAGTTGTATCTTCGCCACGCGGTCCGGATCGTGTAGGTAGGCGGCGACGATGTGCCCGGCGTGGTGGGTGGCCAACGAATACTGCTGCATGGGAGTCACCGCGGCGCGGGATAGGGGCCCTACAGGATTCCGCCACACCGCGAACAGTGCGACTACGGCGACCGTGGCCGCCCCTACTGCCAGCATCGTCACGAGCTGCGCCGTCGCTGATCCCGCTGCCAGCCCAGCGGCCAATCCCACCCACAGCCACAGATCTATGACGACCAGGGCGGATACGAGCGCCAGGAACCAATAGCTTCTACGGCGTCGCCAGCTTGTCAGGGCGCCTATTCCCACCTGCATTCTGAGTCCCCAATACCATCTGCCATTCCTGCCGACACAGTAGAGCACTTTCTGTGGTCACACGGCTGCATTTTGTAGCCACACGAGCTGACTAGTTCCAGCGGTGCGTGTCACTGTCACGAGATACCGTCGACAGGTGTGTATTTGTTGCCTGGCTTGGTGTCGAGGGCCGCTATGTGACGCGTGCCGCAACCGGCTTGGCAAGATGCCGTCCACAACGGTTGTGGGCCGTCTGCGGGTCTTCTCGGCTTTCGAGCACGAAGGGGTCGCTCGTCGCCTCGTGCACCGGCTCAAATACGGCGGGTTGCCCAATGCCGGCTGGGTGCTGGTAGATGCACTGCAAGAGTTGCTGCCATCGAATTCCGTAGCCCTGGTGCCGGTACCGCGAGCTGCAGTCAGGAAAGCCAGGTACGGAACCGACCCTGCTGCGGTGCTGGCCGGCTTCCTGGGGCGGGAGGCCGGCTTGCCTGTGGTCCGGTGCTTGCGGCCCCCGATCTGGTGGCCGGCCCATGCTGGAAGCAACCGGGCGGTGCGTCGCCGGCCCCCATTCCGCCTGGTGCGAGATCCGCCCAACGGCAGTGTCCTCATCGACGACGTTGTCACCACCGGAGCGACCCTGCAAGCCGCAGCAGCGGTATCCGGGATCGGTGTGGCCTTGACCGCCACCCGTGCGAGCGGGGTCCGCTCGGGTTAGGATTGGGCAACGGGCTACCCGAGTCAGGTCCATCCGTGGAGTAGGTGTGCGAGGAGCACTCGACAGATCTCCCAGCAACCGAACGTCGACGCGGGTGAGAGGCGCCCCAAGTTTCAATCCGGAATTGCCGGTTCCGCGGCTTGCGGATTACATGCGCACCGGTGGCGGTTCGCCGACTCGAAAGGAGCGAAGGTGGACGTACGCGTACATGGAAAGAACATGCGGGTGTCGGACACTGTCAACGACACCGCCCTCGACAAGATTGGCCACGCCAGCCGGATATTTGACGACGGTTCGGTCGCCGATGTGGAATTTTCCGAGTTGCGCAACCCGCGCTCGGCCGCAGAACGCTTCAAGGTCGAGATAACCAGCCACACAGCAGGCCATACGGTACGCGTTGAATCCAGGGCTCCCGACGCCATATCTGCGGTCGATTTGGCCGCCGACAAGTTCGAAAGACAGCTCCGCAAGCTGAAGGAACGGCTCATTCAGAGGTCGCGGAGCCGTGATCACAAACTGCTCAATGGTGAGCTCTACCCGTCCGATGTAGACGAGGACGAAGGGTCAGGAAGCATCGTGAGAACCAAACGGTTCGCGATGCGGCCCATGACACCGGAGGAAGCAGGACTGCAGATGGAGATGCTCGGACATGACTTCTTCTTCTTCCTTGACGCCGAGAGCGGCAAGTATTGCGTCCTCTACCACCGTGACGACGGCAACCTAGGACTGATAGAGCCCGAATGACACGTCTCCTTGTAGTCGATGATGTTCCCCTTTTCAGAGCCGGCCTGAGCGCTGCGCTCAACGAAGCCGGGTTTGAAGTTGTCGGTGAAGCCGGCAACGCAGAAGATGCCGTAGCCCAGGCAGAGGTCTTGCAGCCCGACCTGGTGCTGCTCGACGTCCTCATGCCGGGTCTGTCCGGCCTTGACGTCGTAGGGAAGATCGTGGCCGTATCCGAGAACTCCCAGGTCATCCTCCTCACCGGTAGTGAGTCGGAGGAAGACATGATCTCGGCGATCAAGTCGGGTGCTCGGGGCTACATCGTCAAGGACATGCCCTTTGCGCATCTGGTTGACTTGATTCGGGCAGTTGCCGAAGGCGGGGCGGCGTTCTCCCCGAAGATGGCTGGGAAGATGGTCGATGTGCTCCGCCAGCTGTTGCGTCACCAGGAGCTGTTCAAGTCGCGCAAGCCGACGCTGACCGGGCGAGAGATAGAGGTCCTGCAGCTCGTGGCTCGCGGTATGACGAGTAAGGCGATCGGTGACAGGCTGTTCATCTCCGAGAACACGGTGAAGAACCACATCCGCAACATCCTCGACAAGCTGGGGCTCCATTCCCGCAACGAAGCGGTGCTCTACGCCGTGCGCGAAGAGTTCATAACCCTCGACTAGTCATCCTGGATAGACCCGGCGGATAGACCGGCGGAATATCTCCCGGCCGAAGCCGGTTGCGTCTCCCTAGCCCACCCTCCTCCTACAATGCGGTTTCCATGGCAATCTTCAGCAAGATTCTCCGCGCCGGCGAAGGCAAGCGCCTGAAGGAACTCCAGCAACTGGTCGAAATCGTCAACCAGCTCGAGCCCGAATTCGAGGGAAAGACCGACGATCAGCTGCGAGCCAAGACCGATGAGTTCCGCAACCGGCTCAATGACGGAGAGACCCTCGAGGACATCGAGGCCGAGGCTTTTGCGGTGGTCCGCGAGGCCGCCAAGCGAGTGCTCGGACAGAGGCACTACGACGTCCAGGTGATCGGTGCGGGCGCGCTGGCTCGCGGCATGATTGCCGAGATGCGCACCGGTGAGGGCAAGACGCTCGTCTCCACCATGCCTGCCTACTTGAACGCCTTGGGCGGCGGCGGGGTACACATGGTGACGGTGAATGACTACCTGGCAAGTCGTGACTCCGATTGGATGGGGGCAATTCACCGCTTCCTGGGTCTCGAAGTGGGGCTCATTCAGGCGGACATGACCCCGGTCGAGCGGCGCCCGGCCTATGCAGCGGACATCACGTACGGCACCAACAATGAGTTTGGGTTCGACTACCTCCGGGACAACATGACGATGAAGCCCGAGGACATGGTGCAGCGGGGCCATGCCTACGCCATCGTCGACGAGGTCGATTCCATCCTGATCGACGAAGCCCGGACCCCATTGATCATCTCCGGTCGCGTGGGTGAGACCGGCAAGTGGTATCGGGACTTCGCCCGGATCGCCAACGGTTTGCATCGCGATATCCACTACGAGGTCGACGAAAAGAAGCGCCAGGTCATCACGACCGAAGAAGGTGTGCACAAAGTCGAACAGATACTCGGCGTCGAGAACATGTACGACTTCTCCAATGTCGACCTCATCCACCACCTCGATGTCGCGCTGAAGGCAAAGGAGCTCTACGAACGCGATGTCGACTATCTGATCCGCGGTGGTGAGATCAAGATCGTTGACGAGTTCACCGGCCGCGTACTCGACGGGCGTCGCTATTCCGAGGGTCTGCACCAGGGCATCGAGGCCAAAGAAGGCGTCAAGATCAAGGAAGAGAACCAGACTCTGGCGACGATCACGTTGCAGAATTACTTCCGCATGTACGACAAGCTGGCGGGAATGACCGGCACCGCGGTGACTGAAGCCGGCGAGTTCTACGAGATATACAAACTCGAAGTGGTCGAGGTCCCGACCAATCGACCGATTGCTCGTGCAGACGAGGGCGACGTTGTGTACGTGGATGAGGACGCCAAGTTCGATGCTCTTGTCGACGACATCATCGAGCGCAACACCGCGGGTCAACCGATCCTGGTCGGCACCGTATCCATCGAGAAGTCGGAGCGGCTTTCGGGACATCTCAAGCGACGCGGGATCAAACACGAGGTCCTCAACGCAAAACACCACACAAAGGAAGCGCAGATCATCGCTCAGGCCGGCAAGCCGGGGGCGGTGACTGTTGCGACGAATATGGCCGGTCGTGGTGTCGACATCGCACTCGGCGGAAACCCCGAAGAACTGGCTCGGGCCGAGATGCGGAAACGGGGTGTCGACAGAGACGATGAGGGCTATCAGGCGGAGTTCCAGAAGCTGGTTGAGGAATTCGCATTGGAAACCGCAACCGCCCGTGAACAGGTCCTCGACACCGGTGGCTTGTACGTTCTAGGAACTGAGCGCCACGAGTCGCGTCGGATCGACAACCAGCTCCGGGGTCGATCGGGCCGTCAGGGTGATCCCGGCGAGTCTCGCTTCTACCTTTCACTCGAAGACGACTTGATGCGACGATTCGCAAATGAGCGGGTCGCTTCGATCATGGGCAGGCTCAAGATCCCGCGCGAGGTCCCCATCGAACACAAGATGGTCACGAAGGCCATCGAGCGGGCTCAGAACCAGGTCGAGGCGCAGAACTTCGAGATTCGCAAGAACGTCTTGAAGTACGACGAGGTGATGAACACCCAGCGCAAGATCATCTACGAGTGGCGGAATCAGATTCTCGTAGGACACGAAACTGAGGAACTCATATCCGAGTGGCGTGATGAGGTCATCGAGTCCCACGTCCACGCCATGACCGACGGGATCGACCCGGAAGAGTGGGACTGGGAGGGCTTCACCGAGGGCTTGTCTGCCATCTATACGCCCTCGGTCGGCAAGACGAGCTTTCCCCATCCCGGCGATCTGGATCCCGAAGAGGCTGTCGAGGCATACCTCCAGGACGCCGCCAGTGCCTATGAAGCGCGAGAGGAGGAACTGACCTCGGAGGTGCTGCGACGGCTAGAACGCACCGTCACGCTCTCGATAATCGACAACAAGTGGCGCGAGCACCTGGCCGAGATGGACTACTTGCGATCCGGGATCGGGTTGCGGGCGATGGCGCAGAAGGACCCCCTTACCGAGTACCAACGCGAGGGGTACGACATGTTTGCCCTGTTGGTCGACTCGGTGAAGGAAGACACGTTGCGGTACATGTACCACGTCAAGGTGGTGCAGCAGGAGGCACCGCAGCGTCCGACGGCTGTCCAGACATCGGGTCCGAGCGCAAAGAAGCGGACAGTGCGAGTCAAGGACAAGGTAGGCAGGAACGCTCCGTGTCCATGCGGGTCCGGCAAGAAGTACAAGATGTGTCACGGCAAGCCGGGCGCGAAGCCGCTCGCCGGTTAGGCACCCAATCGGCCGTCGAGTGACGAGCTGTATCACCCCGGCGGAGAGTCCCGGCAGCTACGATCATCAGCGTGAAGGATCGTGAGACTCCATCCGTGCGGTTCGAGATGCGCGACGACGGTGTCGTGGTCGGGCGCGGGCTTACCGGCGACGCTCCGCGAACGTACAACGAGGTGATGGAGAATCTCGAGGTGCTGCGCACAGTCACCGGCGGTAAGGCCGTTCCCGGGCTGTGGGATCCGGGCGCGGTGCCCAAGTACGAGCCAGACGCGCTGCGTGCCCTGATCGCCGGACTCGAGAAGAGTCTGACCGCTCTCGCCATCGTGCTGCCGAGCGTTGATGGGCCGGCTCTTGGGGCATTTCCTGATGCCATCAACGCCTTCCTGTTGCCAGTGCGGGTGTTTGGTGACGAAGCGGAAGCGCTCGAATGGCTGCGCGAGTTCGCCGCCGATTGACCGTGTAGTGACTCTCCGGTCGTGGCCTAGCATCCGAACATGAGCCCTGGCAGCGTGCCTACCACCGAATTCACCCTACGCGACGACGGCATCGTGTTGGGTCGCGCTATCAACCCGGACGTCCCACGAACCAGAGAGAACGTCGCCCAAGCTCTCGATGAGCTGGACCAACTCACCGGCGGCGAGCCACGCCCCGGCCTGTGGGATCCGCGAGCGGTGACCCGATTCCCGCCCCATGCGTGGAGTGTTCTCGTTTCCCGACTCTCGGAGACGTTCGTTGCCTTGGCGATCCTCGTCAACGACGAAACCGAGAAGGCTATGGGTGCCTTTCCCGATGCCATCGACGCGTTTCTGATCCCGGTGCGGCTGTTCAGGAGTGAGGCTCCGGCTATCAGCTGGCTCCAGCAGTTCATCGACGACGATCCGCCATGGTTTGGGTATCAACACCAGTAGCGACTCCAGCTACCATCGCGCCGCCATGAACGACATAGATCCCCGCGCACTTCTTGAAGAACTTCGATCCCGTCTCGACGACGCCCGGAGGTTCCTTTGACGTCGCCGGCAAAGAGGCCGAGCTGGTCGAGCTGCGCGAGTTGGCATCCGCTCCCGACCTGTGGAATGACCAGGACCGAGCCAGAGAGGTCACCCAGAAGCTGGCACGGTACGAAGGCATCATCGAGAGGGTCGCGGTTCTGACCGGACGGATCGACGATGCGACCGTGTTGCTCGAACTGGCTACTGAGGAAGCCGACACGGCTACCGCAAACGAGGTTGCGGGAGAGGTCTCGACCCTCGACGGGGAGTTGAGCCTGCTCGAGCGGGAGAGCCTCTTCTTCGGTGAATACGACGACCGTCCTGCGATCTTGAGCGTGCATGCCGGCGCTGGTGGCGTCGATGCTCAGGATTGGGCCGAGATGCTGCTTCGGATGTATGTACGTTATCTCGAGCGCACTCCCTTCAAGATCGAGATCGACGAGATCCAGCCCGGTGACGAAGCCGGAATCAAATCTGCAACTCTGACCATCAAGGGGGATCACGCCTACGGCTCGTTCGAAGGGGAGCGCGGCGTGCACCGATTGGTCCGGATCAGCCCGTTCGACTCGGCAGCACGTCGCCACACCTCGTTTGCCGGGGTCGACGTGATCCCGGAGGTCGACGCGACCGACGTCGAGATCAACCAGGAAGATCTCCGGATAGACACCTATCGCTCGCAAGGCGCCGGGGGCCAACATGTCAACACGTCGGACTCAGCGGTGCGCATCACCCATCTGCCCACCGGGGTTGTGGTTGCGTGCCAGAACGAACGGTCCCAGCTTCAGAACAAGAACCGTGCCATGCAACTCCTTGCGGCTCGGCTGGCAGAACGTGCCCGCCAGGACCGGCTGGATGAGATCGACTCGATCCGAGGCGAACAAACCGAGGCGGCTTGGGGGCGGCAGATCCGCTCCTATGTCATGCAGCCTTATCAGATGGTCAAGGACCTACGCACCGACCTGGAAGTGGGCAACATCAACGGCGTCCTGGATGGAGACATCGATCAGTTCATCGATTCCTATCTCCACTGGCGAAGGGCCAACATCGCGGAGTGAGTGCATCTCGTTGTTTGGATGCAGCCGCCACACTGAGCACCGCGAGCCCTCGGAACGGGGTCACCGATCGCTGCTCTATAGGCCGGACACCAGGGCTCCGACTAGCAAGACATTTCGCGCTCTGAGACCTTGGTGTATGAGCCGCACGCAGTTAGCATTCCGCTTCGGCGGCGGAGAAGGGGCCAGAAAAGCGACTCTTGTGGCCGGGCCGGCGTTGGCGGCCGGTGTCCCGGCGCAAAGGGAGTTTCATGATCCGTCTCCATAATGTCACCAAGGTCTACGACAACCACGTCGTGGCCGTCCGGGAAGTGGGCCTGGAAGTCGCCAAAGGCGAGTTCGTGTTCCTCGTCGGCCCGTCCGGTTCCGGCAAATCAACGTTGCTGCGGTTGATGATGCGTGAAGAACGTCCCGACACTGGTGAGGTTTGGGTAGCCGGCAAGCACGCCTCGGCCCTCCCCTCGTGGAAGGTGCCGCATCTGCGCCGCTCCATCGGCACGGTCTTCCAGGACTTCAAGCTACTTCCGAACAAGTCGGTGTACGAGAACGTCTCATTTGCACTCGAAGTCACGGGGCGGTCACGCCATGTCATTCGCAGCCAGGTGCCCCAAGTGCTCAAGCTCGTTGGTCTGTCGAACAAGGCGGATCGGCAGCCACGGCAGCTGTCGGGCGGGGAACAACAGCGGGTCTCGATAGCCCGGGCCTTCGTCAACCGACCGCTGATCCTTCTCGCAGACGAGCCGACCGGGAATCTCGACCCGGCAACGTCTGTGGGCATCATGCGAATCCTGGATCGCATCAACCGAACCGGTACCACGGTGGTTATGGCTACCCACGATCACGCAATTGTCGACGCCATGCGGCGCCGGGTAGTGCAACTCGATGATGGTCGAGTGATCCGCGACCAGCGCAGCGGGGCATACGAGATTCGGGTGCAGTCGAACGTGCGCCGTGCAGAACAGGCGGATCAGTCTGACCTCGAGCCACCGGATGACATGGTCGAAGAAGGCGAAAGCGAACCGAGCGACGTGCTGGAACCGGAGGCCGAGTCTGCAGTTGCCGACGTGGCAGCCGAAACCGGTGACGATGAAGCTGTGCCCGATGTGGAGGATCGATCCGCAGCCGAGCCCCTTGACAATGACCGCGCGGACGACCGGCCCATCGACGACGATCAAGCGGCGGCGGAGGACGAGGACTGATGCGGATTGCCTACGTCCTCAATGAGGCCTTCAACAACATCCGCCGTAACGGCCTCGTCGTACTGGGTGCGGTGCTGGCAGTCTTTGTCTCGCTATTCCTCACGTTTGGGACCCTCATCTTTGGAGAGATCGCACGAGTCAACACCGAGCGCTGGCAGGAGGACGTGCGGGTGATTGGGTTCATTCGAGTGGACTTCCGTGAGATCGATGCTCTGCGTGCGGAGATCGAGAGCTGGGATGAGGTCGATACCGTCATCTACTACAGCCCCGCCGAAGCTCTCGAGGAGGCCAGGGAGCTGTTCAAGGACGATCCGAGACAGCTCCAGCTCATCGAAGAGGATCCGTCGATCATTCCGGCCTCGCTGCGGGTGCGTCCTGTGGATCTCAATGAGTACGACACCATCAAGCAGCGGCTCACTAACTCACCGGGCATTTCCGACGTGATTTCGGCCGATGAAGCCGTGCAGCAAATCGCCGCAATCCGGGATGGCTTGCGGGTCTTCTTCTGGGTCTTGGCCCTGGCGCTGGGGGTGGCTGCGATCGCCCTGATCGCCAACACGATCCACATGGCGATCTATGCACGTCGCGAGGAGCTGGAGATCATGCACCTGGTTGGGGCGAGCAACTGGTTCGTGCGCACCCCGTTCCTCATAGAGGGTGTAGTCGAGGGGGTGCTGGGGTCCGGGTTGGCGGTAGCGACGGCGATCGGGCTCTATAACCTCGCCCGGGACCGTCTCGCTGATCTGCCCGAGTTCATCGACCTGGCCATCGACAACGCTTTTTTGCTTCGTTGGGGTTTGCTGATGATTGGCTTCGGGGCGATCGTCGGGATCATTGGTAGTGGCATCTCGCTGGCGGTGCACAAGTACGTCCGCACATGAAGCGGCTTGTCGCCTTTGCCGTTGCCGTCCTTGTCGTGATTCCGACGAGCACTGCCGCTGCGTTCGATCTGAACGACGAACTCGAAGATATCAACCGGCGCATCGACTCGATCAACGACGAAATCTCGGC
>JASJAS010000024.1 GCA_030066875.1 Acidimicrobiia bacterium
GCCGAGCCCCAGGCCTCCAGCAACGCCGCCGAAGATCACACAGGTGGGCGCATAGCGATCCAGCACCCAGGCGGTAGTCGCCGCGGCAGCCACCTTGCCGAACCCGGAGACGGCGGTTACGACCTCGCGGTCGCGTAGGGTGCCGGAAACGTAGCGACGGCTTTCGGCTACGACTTCAGTCGGCTGCTCGAGGCGGGCCTCGATCAACCGGCTTTCCTGTTCCATCGAGGCGAGTACTGCAATCGGTCTTGTCACAGTTACCTGGGTTCGCTTCTTGGACGGTACCAGGCGGTATCCGATTCGGCCTCGATCCTGATGCCTAATCTCGGTGAATGGATTCGGACTTCATAGTCATCGGCGGAGGGATTGCCGGCGCCTCGGCTGCCTACGAATTAGCCGGGCACGGTCGCGTCGTGCTGCTGGAGCGGGAATCGGTCGCGGGGTATCACACCACCGGAAGGTCGGCTGCTCTGTATACGGCAGCTTGGGAGAAGGGATTGTGGCGCACGCTGGCTATGAGCAGCCGTCCCTTCCTCGAAGATCCGCCCGCAGGTTTCGTCGAGTACCCGCTGCTAGCACCACTTCCCGTTCTGATGATTGGCCGAGACGATCAACGGACCCTGGTGGAAGCCCTGGTCGCCGACGCAGGGCGCGATGTCGAGACCCGGATTGTGAAGGCGGCGGAGGCTGAGCAGCTGTGTCCCTTGCTCCGAACGGGATATGTGGCGCTCGCCGCGCTCGAACCGGACTCGATGGCGATAGATGTCGATGCGCTTCACCAAGGGTTCCTCAGAGGGGTGCGCAAGCGCGGAGGCGCGGTCAAGTTGAGCCACGGCGTCGATCGCATCAGGCGGATTTCGGGCGGGTGGAACGTAGCTGCTGGGGATGTGGAGATGACCGCTCCGGTCGTCGTGAACGCTGCCGGAGCTTGGTGCGACGTGGTTGCCGGGCTCGCCGGTGTAGCGAAGATCGGTCTTGTCCCCAAGCGCAGATCAGCTTTCACCTTTGCAGCGCCAGAAGGGATCAGCCTGGAGGCCTTGCCGATGGTGATCGACGTTGCCGAGCAGTTCTACTTCAAGCCGGATGCCGGCCAGTTGATGGGTTCACTTGCCGAGGCCACGCCCATGGAGCCCCATGATGTTCGCCCCGAGGAAATCGATGTCGCGCGCGGCATTGCCCGCATCGAGGCGGCGACCACTCTTCGGATCACCCATGTGCGCCGCACCTGGGCGGGTCTACGCTCGTTTGTTGAAGACGGAGTGCCGGTTGTTGGGGAGGACGACTCGGCCCCAGGGTTCTTCTGGCTGGCAGGCCAGGGCGGTGCCGGAATAATGACATCGCCGACCTTGGCCCAGTTGGTGACCGGTCTGATCATCGACAAGAGGGTTCCGGAAAAGCTCGCGTCAATAGGTATCAGTGAAGCCGCGCTCGGAGTCGGGCGGCTGCGGAGCTAGCCGACTGAAGTCTTGACTACTTCTCGACCTTGTGTCCGTAGCTCATGCGACGAATTCGCTCCTCGACCTCTTTGGCCGATTCCTCATCGAACTCGTAACTAGGGATGCTCTCGAGGCGGCGCTTCATTGCTTCTTCGCGCGCCTTCGAGGACGACTCGGCGCTGTTGCGGCCGTTGCCCTTTTTGCGTGAACGTCGGATCATATGGTCTTCCATCGGCGTTTCACCCGGGGAACTGAAGGAAAGAGTTTCCCGATCTTTGGTTGCTGGAATATTAGGGAAGAAGGGCCCCCTGCGGTGGACGTTTTTTCCCATTCCAGAAGGGCGGAAGACCCGCCGGGAACCGGCGCTAGCTCATGTTGCGTTCGATCTGGCGGGTGGCCACGATGACGGCATCCACGGTGTCGACGCCCTCCTCGGCGAGCTGACGCATGAACATGAGAAGCCGGCCGTGCGCCTCCGACCGTTCCTCGAGGTACTTCCTGACAGCATCGCGTGGGGAACGAGATCCCGCCTTTGCCAAGACTCGTTCGGCGAGCCGACGGCGCAGTACCACCAGATCGGCGGCTGCCGCTTGCTTGGCAAGCCGTGTCCACCGGTTTGCAGGATCCAGCGCGGTCGCCGCCTCCTCCAGCCAATCGATGCGCACGGCCTTTCCGAGTCTGAAGAAGACGCCCGACACCTCGGCAACCGAGCGTCCGGTTTGTTGGGCAAGCTCGATGATGTCGGGAGCGTGCACCAGATCCTCTATGTAGGCGTGGTGCCGTGCGATTGCGTCCGGGACCCCACGGCTGCGGAGGGTGGCTGCAGCTTCCTTGCGTGATTGCTGCCAGGCCGCGGCGCCGGTGCTGCCGATGCTCTCGGTGAGAGATTCGTAGTCGGCGGCGAACTGCTCGATGGTCTCATCAATCTGCTGCTGCCCCGCCGGGTTGTTGAGGAACCAGCGAGCCGTTGTTTCCACCAGCCAGTCCACGTTGTCCATGAGCTCGCGCAGCACATCGGGTTCGATGGTGCCCACGGCGGCTTCCAGCTCGTCCCAGCGGGCACCAGCGCCCGTAATGGCGCGGGCGACCCTGTAGGCCTTTACGACGAGTGGCGCGTCTGCGGCGGTCTGATCCATGAGCCGGATCATGAACGTGATTCCCTCCGAGTTCATGACCTGGTTGGCGACGATGGTGGCAATCAGCTCCCGGCGCAGCGGGTGATCGCCGATCAAGTGGCCGAAGCGAGCGACGACGGGAGCCGGGAAGTAGTCGGTGAGATCCTGCGCGAAGTAGGGATGATCGATGAGGGACGAGTCGAGGAGCGCTCCGTAGAGACTGCGTTTTCCATAGGCAAGCAGGACCGCCAACTCCGGCTTGGTCATGCCTTCGCCTGATTTGATTCGCTCGGCGATATCTTCGCTCGACGGCAGGAACTCGATGGCCCGCTCGAGCAGCCCCTGGCTTTCAAGCAGCTGGATCCCTTGTTCGTAGGTCTCCATGAGCGTTGCCGAGCGAGCCGCCTCTTGAGACAGGATCTGTGCTTGCAGGAAGTTGTCGTAGATGATGGCGCCGGTCACGTCGTCGGCGACGGCGGTGACCAGATCGTCCCGGGTTTCCCTGTCGAGTTCGCCGCGCTCCTCTGCCAACCCCAGCAGGATCTTGAGGTTGACCTCTCTGTCTGAGCAATGCACCCCGCCCGAGTTGTCGATGAAGTCGGTATGGACGGAGCCGCCGTTCTTGGCGTATTCGATGCGGCCGAGCTGGGTGAAACCGAGGTTGCCACCTTCGCCGACGACCTTGCAGCGAAGATCGAGGCCGTCAACGCGAATGGAATCGTTGGAGCGGTCGCCGGCGTCGCTGTGGGCCTCGGTGGAGGCCTTGACGTAGGTGCCGATACCGCCGTTCCACAGCAAGTCCACCGGAGCTTTGAGGATCGAGTTGATCAGCTCGGCCGGAGTCATCGTGGCGCCATCGATGTGCAGGGCGGCCCTTGCTTCGGGTGACAGGGTTATCTCCTTCGCGGACCGGGAGAACACGGCGCCACCGCTCGTGAGCAGCTCGGGGTTGTAGTCCCGCCATGACGAGCCGGCGGTCTCGAACAGCCTGCGGCGCTCCGCATACGAGACGGCGGGATCTGGGTTGGGGTCGACGAAGATATCGCGGTGGTCGAAGGCGGCGATCAAGCGGATCTGCTCCGAGAGCAACATCCCATTGCCGAACACGTCGCCGGACATGTCACCGATCCCGACGACGTTGAACGGTTCTGTCTGGGTGTCGTGACCCACATCGCGGAAGAGCTGTTTGACCGACTCCCAGCCGCCGCGAGCGGTGATTCCCAGTGCCTTGTGGTCGTAGCCCTGAGCCCCACCCGAGGCAAACGCATCACCCAGCCAGAACCCGTAGTCGGCGGCCACTTCGTTCGCCGTGTCGGACAATGCCGCAGTTCCCTTGTCGGCCGCGACGACGAGGTACGGGTCCTCGCCGTCATGGATCCGGGTGTTGAGCGGATGGATGACCTTGCCTTCGACGAGGTTGTCGGTTAGATCGAGCAGCCCTTCGATGAAGGTGATGTAGCGGCGCCGCACCTCGTCTCGCATATCAGTGATCTGTTCAGGAGGACGCCGCAGTACGAAGCCACCCTTGGAGCCGGTGGGGACGATCACGGCGTTCTTGGTCATTTGTGCCTTCATCAGCCCGAGAACTTCAGTCCGATAGTCCTCGCGTCTCGTCGACCAGCGGATGCCGCCGCGGGCCACCATGCCGCCGCGAAGGTGGATGCCTTCTACCTCCGGAGCATGCACGAAGATCTCGTATAGCGGGAACGGCTTCGGCATACCGGGCACGGCGGCGGAGCGCAGCTTCAGCGCCACGCTGTTGCGCTCGGGCTGATAGACGTTGGTCCGCATGGTGGCGTCGATCACGCCGACCAGACCACGGAGAATCCGGTCTTCGTCGAGCGAGGCAACACGGTCGAGGGACTCGAGAATGTCGGACCGGATTTCGGCTTCCTCGTCGGGATCGGCCGCGGGGTCGAAACGAGCCTCGAACAAGCGATACAGCTTGCGGGACAGCTTGGGGTGACTGGCGAGCGTGTCGTTGATGTAGTTCGCAGTGAAGGTCGTGGCTACGCGCCGCATATAGGTGCGGTAGGCCCGCAGCACCGAGATCTGGTGATGATCCAGCCCCGCGGTGACGATGAGTCTGTTGAGTGAATCTGATTCAGCCCGACCCTCGAAGACTGCGTCGACCGCCGCGGTGATTCGGGTCCGATCCGCCTCTATGTCGAGCTGGCGGCCGTCGGCACTCAACACGCCAAAATCGTGAATGAAGATGTTGTCGTAGTCGCCGAGCAGACGGGTCGGTATCTCCTCGATGACGTGGAGCCCCAGCGCTTCGAGGTGGGGCATGATGGCCGACAACGGAAGCTTGTCATGGCGGCAGTAAACCGTGAGCCGGGTCAGGTTCTCTCCTTCGCCGTTGCCGGTTTCGTTCTGCAACCCGATCATGAGATCGTCACCGATCTGGTTCTGCCGGTCGATGTTGATGACGTCACCGGCGGCGATCCCGAGTTCGACCGAAGTCTGGTAGTACTCGGGGAAGCTACCGGCCCACTGTGAGGCCATCCGCTTGCCCTCTTCTTCGCCGACGCGACCAATCAGTTCCTCGGTGAGACGGTCTTCCCAGGTCCGCGTCATCGCCGCCACTTCTTGTTCGAGGTCCTCGAACGAGACCTCGGGGATTTCGCCTTCTCTCACCCAAACGGTGAAGTGGATCTGGGCCGGGTCGACCTCTCCGAGCGCGAGCAGATAGTCGACGGACGTGCCGTTGAATCTGTCCATGAACAGAGCTTGCAGCCGTTTGCGGAGCGGTGCATTGAACCGGTCGCGGGGGAGTGCGACCACAATCGCCACGCTTCGGTTCAAGAGATCACGACGTACGAAGAGCTTGACGTGCTGGCTTTCTCGCAGGCGCATGAGCCCGACGACCGAGGCGTGTATCTCCGACACCGGAGATGAGAAGAGCTCTTCCTTGGGGAAGCTCTCGAAGATCTCCACGGTGACCTTGTGGTCGTGGCTGCCCTCGATGAGGTCTTCCGCCTCGATGATCTGCTGCAACTTGTCGTCGAGGACGGGTACCTGGGATGCCGCCGCCATGTAGGCCTTGGAGGTGAAGATCCCCAGCACGCGGGCTTCGCCGCGGATGTTCCCGTCAGCATCCACGACGCGCAAGCCGATATAGTCGAGCTTCACCCGACGGTGGACCGTGGAGACGCTGTTCGCCTTGGTGATCACCAGCAGCTCACCGGTCTCGAATCGGCTGCGCAAGTCCCCCGGTAGTTCCGCCATAGGCACCGGCTCGGCGTAAGCGGAGCTTGCTTTGCCCCGCAGGATCCCGAGACCGGAATCGGGGACTACCTGCAAGTGAGGCTCTCCTCCCAAATCGACGATCTCGTACTCGCGAAAGCCGAGAAAGACGAAGTTCAGGTCGAGCAGCCACTCGAGGAACACCTTGGCGGTGTCGATGTCCCGATCGGAGTAGCGAGTTGCTGCCGCGTCCGCCAGCTCGATCATTCTGCCGATTTGGGCCTTGAGCGGCTCGAAATCATCGACGGCTCTGCGCACATCTCCGAGGGTGCGTACCACGGCCTCGTGCAGATTCTCCAGTTCGTGCGGGGCGAGGACGCGATCCAGTTGGTAGTGCTGAATCGATTCGAGGTTCTTCGCCCCGCGAGCCGGGCCTACTGCCGTCAGGGCACCGTCGTCATCGCGTTCTGTCCCGAGAACCGGGTGAACGACGTGCTCGACGGCCGGGCCATGGCTCTGAATCTCGCCGGTGACCGAGTCGATGAGGAACGGCCGATCTCCCGTCGAGACCTCGACCACTGTGCCGTGTGTCGCATAACCGTCATTGCCCAGCGTCGGGTTGAAGGCGCGGACGGCAACGGGGTTGAGACCGCGGTCGCTGGCAAAGCGGAAGAGGCCGGCAACATGGGCGGCGAGTTGGTCCGCCTTGAGTTTGCTGAGAGGCCCGTCCTGGACCCTGCGGAGGTAGAGGCGGGCGAACTCACAGACGACATCGAGGGAATCCGGGGCACAGATCTCTCCGAGTTGCTCGATGGTGGCGCCGACCAACGGCGACTCATCGGGCGTGATCGTGTCTGGATTGCTCACGGCATGCAAGGTTAACCAGGCATGATTCCCCGCGCCGGAGGAATTGTCGGTGCGTTTCACCCCATCGGCTGCGATCAGGATCTAACCGCGGAACAGCTTCTCCTCGTTTGCGTGCTCGACGAGGATGCCCGCCGGCTGGTAGCGATCGCCGTGGCTGTCGGCCAAGCGTGTGAGCCGCTCGACTACAACGCCGGGGCCCAGCTTGTCGACGTAGCTGAACGGTCCCCCGAGGAAGGGCGGGAAGGCAAGGCCGAACATGGCGCCGATATCGCCGTCGCGGGCTGACCGCAAGATGCCTTCCTCGAGGCAGAGAGCGGCCTCGTTGACCATGTGCAATGCCAGACGGTCCTGAATCTCGCTGGGGGCCAGCTTGGTTTCCGGGGTGACCCCGAGCGTGTCGTACACGGTCGGATCAACTCCCTGACGCTTGCCGTCCTCGTACAAATAAAGGCCGCGGCCGTTCTTGCGACCCATGCGGTCGTCTGCGAGGAGCTTGTCGAAACCGGCTGGGGCGACTAGCCGGTCACCGAATGCTTCTCGCATGACCTTCCCGACCTTGGCAGCGACATCGATGCCGACCTCGTCAATCAGCTGAGCGGGACCGACCGGGAATCCCCAATCGACCATGGCCGCATCGATGTCTTCGACGCTGACACCCTCCTCCAGCAGATAGCCCACCTCGTTCATGTAGGGGGCGACGAATCGAGATGTGTAGAAGCCGGTCCCGTCGTTGACGACAATGACGGTCTTGCCCTGTTTCTTGCCGAACGCCACCGCGGTTGCGGTAACCCAGTCGGCCGTCTGGTCGGTCACGATGATCTCGAGCAACGGCATCTTCTCCACGGGGGAGAAGTAATGCATGCCGATGATGTTCTCGGGGCGCTGGGCACCCTCGGCGATCAGAGCGATCGGGATGGAGGAAGTATTCGAGGCGAAGATGGTCTCAGGACCGGTCACTGCTTCGACCTGCTGCACCATCTCCCGCTTCAGGTCGAGATCTTCGAACACGGCTTCGATGACTAGGTCGACTTTCTCGAAGCCCGACCAGTCGGTGGTGGCGGTCACGAGGTGCATCCGCTTGGCGGCATCCCGCGGCTTGAGCCGGCGTCGCTTCACTTGCTTGTTGACGACACCGCCGACGTAGGCCAAGCCCCGGCCCACACCGGCTTCATCGATTTCTTTGATCCGAGTAGGGGTATCGGCGACCGTTGCGTTCACCGCGGCGATCCCGCCGCCCATGAGACCGCCACCGAGTACCGCCGTCCTCGCAACGGGGCGTGGCGCGACGTCGGAGTCGGTTCCGCGATCCTTCTTCAGATCCTGGGTGGCGAAGAACAGCGACATGAGTGCCTTGGCCTCAGGCGAAACCACGAGTTCCTTGAACTCGTCGATCTCAGCTGCGTATCCGGCATCGAGTCCCTCGTCGATGCCGGTCTTGACTGCGCGCAGCGCTGCCGGGGGGGCCGGGTAGTTGCCCTTGGTTTCGGCGAGCATCGCCTCTTCGGCCTTGCTGAAGAGCAGGCGCCGGCCCACCGGGTTTTCCTCTAGGGCGAGCTGCTGCAGATGTGCCGGGGCCAGGAAGCTGCGTATCCGGCCGATGGTGTTCTCGCCGTCAGTCTCCTGATCGGGACCGGCGGCAACAGCTTCGAGCGCACGCTTCTTGGCGATATCGAGCAGCACTTCCTTTGGGCAGGCTTCGTCGATGAGTCCCATCTTGAGTGCACGGCGCGGGCGGACCGTTCGACCGGTGAGGATGAGGTCGAGTGCGGCCGCCACCCCAACCAGGCGCGGCAGGCGTTGTGTACCACCGGCCGCCGGGATCAGACCCAGCTTCACTTCCGGCTGGCCGAGCTGGGTCTTCTTCTCGTCGTTGGAGGCGATCCGCATTGAGCATGCCAGGGCGAGTTCGGTGCCGCCACCGAGGCAGGCCCCATGGATGGCAGCCACAACCGGCTTTCCCAGTTCAGTGGCCAGCTTCTCGATGCGCATGTAGCCGTCTTGAGCGGCTTCGAGCATCTCCGCCGCCTCGGCAGGGTCATCTAGCGATTTCAGCCAGCGGATGTCGGCACCGGATAGGAAGTTGTCCTTCTTGGCCGAGCCGATCACAACTGCCTTGATCTCGTCGTTGCCCTCGATGTGCTCGATTGCGGCGAAGAGGTCGTCCCCGAGATCAGGGCCAAGGCTGTTGAAGGCCTCGCCTTTCTTATCGAGCAGCACCGTCGCCACACCGTCGGCGTCCACGTCGAACTTGATGTGCTTGAGCTTGAGGTCGGTCACGTTCGATCCTTTCAGCGCTCGAGAATTAGGGCGGCACCGAGTCCGCCTGCGGCGCACTGGGTGACAAGTGCCGTCCCCTTGTCGCGCCGCTGCAGTTCATTGGCCATGGTCAGCGCCTGCCTGGCGCCGGTTGCGGCAAAGGGATGACCCAAGGAGATCGATCCGCCGTACAGATTGAGCTTGTCGGCGGGAATCTCACCGATCGGTTCGTCTTTGTTCAGATACTTCTTGGCCCACTTCGTCGACTTGAAAGCCTGCAGATTCGACAGCATCTGGGCCGAGAAGGCCTCGTGCATGTCGATCACGTCGATGTCGTCGAGGGTGAGGCCGCCCTGTTCGAGGGCGATTGGAGTGGCGAACGACGGGCCCATCAGCATCTGCCATGCGGGATCGAGCCCGGCGAACGCCCACGACTTGATGAAGGCCTTGGGTTCGAAGCCGAGCCGCTTCGCAGTCTTTTCCTCCATTAGCAGCACCGCGGCCGCGCCGTCGGTCAGCGGCGATGAGTTGCCTGCGGTGACGCTCCCGTACTTGCGGTCGAACGCGGGCTTGAGCTTTGCCAGCTTCTCCAGTGTGGAGTCGGCCCGGGGAATGCCGTCCTGGGAAACGGTTTCCTTGTACTTGGGCGGGATGGGGAGCGGCATGACCTCGTCGTCGAAGACTCCCTTTTCCCAGGCGGCGACGGCCTTCATGTGTGACTCGTAGGCGTATTCGTCCTGGGCTTCGCGGCTGATTCCGTTCTCGCGTGCCATCTTCTCGGCTGCGGCGCCCATGGTCAGACCGCTCGAGAGATCTGCAAGTGCGGGAGGACGGGGGGCGAGATCGCCAGGCCGGAGTCGGGTGAATGCCTTGACCTTCGAGGGCAGGTCCTTGGCTGCGTTGGCGGCCATCAAGGCATCGACGACCTTGTCGTCGTACATGATCGGAGGCTTGGACAGCGTGTCCGACCCTCCGGCGATGGCGATGTCGGCCTCGCCGTAGAGGATGGCTTGGGTCGCGGAAACGATGGCCTGGGTGGACGTCGCACACGCCCGGCTCACCGAATAGGCATCCACCGACGCGGGCATGTTGCACCGCATCACAACCTCGCGGGCGATGTTTGGTGCCCCGACATCCGCGACCACTGCACCAAAGACGAGTTGGTCGACCTGTGCGGCGTCGAGGTTGGTCCGCTGCAACAACTCGTTGGTGACGGCTGCGCCCAGGTCGAGAGTGGAGAGGTTTCGGAAGCCGGTTCCCGATTTGACGAAGGGGGTCCGCAGCCCGCCCACAACGGCGACCCGCCGTCCGTACACGACTCCTGGATGATTCTTGGCCATACGCAACCTCACAGACTTTGAGTGAACGCTCCAATTGTGCCACAACACGATGCCCGACGCGTAGTCAGGCGCAAGGTCCCGGCTTCACAGCTCCAACTTCATTTCCAGTTCGCCTTCGTGCTCGACCCCGGTGTCTTCGAAGCCGAGTCTTTCATAGAAATCGCGCGGTCCGTGGGAAACCGGAACGTACGTGACGGACATCTCGGTGGCGTTGGGCAGGGTGCGCACGTAGTCGATCACCATTTCCATCGCCTTGCGACCGAAACCCATGCCCTGATAGCGGTGATCGATCATGTAACGCCACAGGTAGTAGCGGGCCGTTTCTCGTTTCTCGGAGAGCAGCACGTAGCCGACGGGCTCATCGTCGGCGTAGATGGCCCTTTCCCACCGATCGGTTGTGTGAGCCGCCTGGGCGATCGACACCGAGTTGGGAGCCACCAGATCCTTCTGGCTGTCTGCAACCTCCAGCTTGATGATCGCCATCACGTTCTCTTCCGAGACCGGTCGAAACGTGATCTCCGCATCGGGGGTGACGCCGGCTTCGTACATACGACCATTCTCGTCGAATCCTCAACGTGCTTCAGTCGGTCCCACAACTCCGGATCAGACCGACTGGCTGTCGAAGCTGGCTGCATCGAGAATGCCGGCCCGCAAGAATCTCGGAGATTCAATTGAGACGCTACCTAGTAGTTCTAGCCGCCGCCCTGCTGGTGTCGTGCGGTGGTTCCAATAGCGACGACGCGGACGCAGCCTCAAGCGAGACCACCACGACGGCACCAACCACAACCACAGCGGCGCCAACGACAACCACGGCGGCGCCATCCACCACCAGCGCAGCTCCTGCCATCATTCCTGGGGAGGACGCGGATGTCGACGACATTGTCAACGCATTCTCGAAGGCGTTTGACAGCAACTCCGACTACGACGCCAAGGCTCCGTTCATCGATGACCCCACGGGGCTCGAGGAAACGGTCGCCCAATACCTCACCAACGGCGAGATGATGGGCGGCGTCGGCGTGCAGGTGACTGCGGTCGAAGTAGATGGCGATGAGGCGGAGGTCACCTATGACCTACTCTTCAACGACAATCCTTCCTATCGCGATCTGCCAGGAACAGCCGTGCTCACCGACGAGGGCTGGAAAGTCCCCCGTGCAGTGTTCTGTGCGCTCATGTCATCGGCTCGAGCCGGTTGTCCTTCCGATTAGGGATGCGGCGTGCACTAGCGATCGTTGCTGCAGCTGCGGGTCTGATCTCGGCTGCGTGCGGTGGCACCGAGGGCGCCGAGACCACCACTGCAGAACAGCCGGCCGTTGCGGCGGTCCCCACCTTCGTCGGTGCCGACGGTGTCGAGTCACGCATCGAGGACACCAGTCGAATCGTCACGCTCAGCGGTGACCTCACCGAGGCCGTCTTCGAGCTTGGTCTCGGAGCCTCGGTCGTAGCCACCGATGTGACCACCATCTACCCTCCGGAGGCGACTCAGCTTCCGATCGTCGGTGTGGGCCGCTTTCTAACGGCCGAGGGCGTGCTCCGGGAAAGCCCCACACTCGTGCTTGGGGATACCCAGACGTCGCCACCTGAGGCGATTGCGCAGATCCGAAGCGCCGGCGTCCCGGTCGTTATATTCGACGTTCCCACCGGTTTCGATGCCCTGTATGCCAAGGCCCGCGCCATTGGCGAGGTGCTGGGTGTCCCCGATGAGGGGGAGCGGCTGGCGCAGCGGCTGGAAGATGCAATCAGCGGTGCCGTGGCAGAGGCGCCGGCATTGAACCCCGCTCCCAGCGTTGCCTTCATCTACAGCCGCGGCCCCGACGTGATGCTGCTATTCGGCGAGGGGATGACGACGCAGCCTGTCATCGAGGCCGCCGGAGGCAAGGATGCAGGAGTTGCCGCCGGCGTGACGGGTACGGTCAATGTCACCCCGGAGGCCCTCGTTGCGGCCGCACCTGATGTGATTGTTACAACTAGTGAAGGTTTGGACGCGCTAGGCGGGGTCGGCGGCATGCTGGCGATCCCGGGCTTTGCGGAAACACCGGCAGGTAGATCAGGACGGATCCTCGCCTATCCGGAAGGCGACTTCCTGACCTTCGGGCCACGAATAGCCGACTCGCTCGGTGCGTTCATTGCCGATCTACGCAATGCGATGGACCAATAGTGACCCTCGCAGCCGACCATCGCAAGACGAGGTACGGCAACGTCGCCATCGTGTACGCCGCGCTCGGCTTCGGTCTGCTGGTCGTCGGCGTGGGCGGGCTATTGCTGGGAGCCGTCTCCGCATCGCTTGGAGACCTTTGGCACATGATCGCCGTCAAGACGGGATTGTCTTCTGATCCCGAGAGCCTCACGGACTCTGTCTTGTGGGCGATTCGGCTGCCGCGAGTGCTTGCCGGGGCGCTGGTCGGTGCCGGGTTGGGAGTGGCGGGAGTCGGGTTGCAGGGCACCTTTCGCAACGAGCTCGCGGATCCCCATCTCGTCGGCATAGCTCCTGCTGCTGGGGTGGGGGCTCTGGTCGGGATCGCCCTGGCGCCCGCCGGCGGCAGCAATCTTCTTCTGATCGCCGGTGCGGTCGTGGGGGCTATTGCGCTCGGGGCTCTGATGAGACGATTGGCAGCCAATACGGTGGATCCCGGCCAGTTGATTCTGATCGGACTTGCTCTCGGTCTGGCGCTGCTGGCGCTTCTCGGCGCCGTGGTTCTTGCGTGGGACAGCCCGCGTGTTCCGACGTTCAACTTCTGGATCTTCGGTGGCTTTTCGGGCACCACCTGGGGACGCCTCGCAGCAGCTCTTCCATTCGTCCTTGCCGGTGTTGTCGGCGTCTTGGCGGCTGGTCGCTTGCTCGATTTGCTGGCCCTCGGAGAGGGCGACGCGCGCCATCTCGGTGTCAACGTGCGCGCCCTGACCACCTTCTGTCTGGTGGCGTCCGGGTCGGCGATTGGTGGATCGGTCGGCCTCGCCGGCGTGATCGGCTTTGTGGGCTTGGTCGTCCCGCTAGTACTCCGCCGTGTTGTCGGGCCGAGTCATCGCCATTTGGCCGGCGTGTCCGCGCTTGGCGGGGCGATCGCCCTGATGGTTTTGGACACCGCCGCCCGCACGATCGCAAGTCCCAACGAGATCCCGGTTGGTCTGCTGACCGCGATGGTTGGTGCCCCGGTCTTGGTGTGGGTCATGCTGCGGAGGACGACGTGACCCGGGTTTCGGTTTCTGTCGCGGATCTGAGCGTCTTCCGCAATGGGCACACTCTGCTGAATGGGGTTGCGTTCGACGTGACCTCAGGCGAATTCTTGGCAATCATCGGTCCCAACGGTGCCGGCAAATCAACCTTGCTTGGAGTGCTCGCCGGTGATGTCTCTCCGTCGGAGGGAACGGCCGCGCTCCTGGGCGAGGCGGTAGCCACGCTCAGTCTCCAACAACTCGCTTTGCTGAGAGCCTTCGTCGGGCCGCAGACTGCAAGCGACGTAGTGTTCCCGGTTGGCGACGTCGTCGCAATGGGACGGCACCCCTACGGTGACGAAGCCGCGGCCGCGACCCAGGGTCTCGTCGACAGTGCCATGAGCCGTTTGGATGTTGGGGACTTCGCGCATCGGGAGCTCAGGACCCTGTCCTCGGGAGAGCAGCAACGGGTGGCGATTGCGCGGGCGGTAGTGCAGGAGACCGAGATCTTGCTGCTGGATGAGCCCACCTCCGCGCTCGACCTCAAGCATCAGGAACTGGTCATGGCGCTGCTGCAGGAGCTCTGTCGCGACGGGACGAGCGTGGTTGCCGTGTTGCATGACCTGAACCTCGCCGCGGCGTATGCGGACCGCGTAGTGCTCATGGCCGGCGGCAGAATCGAAGCCCACGGCTCGCCTTGGGACGTGCTCACCGGCGAGCGGCTGTCGGCGGCGTACCAGCAGTCGATCGAAGTGATTCGTCATCCCTTCCGGGACTGTCCGCTCGTCCTCGTTGCGGAGCGATGAAGGCCCTCATGAGCCGGAGACCGGTCTAGGTCGGAGCCTCAACCTCTGGTCGAGGGTTGTGTTGGACTTGGTTCACGAAGCCGCGATCGATGTTGGTCCATGATTGAGCGGGAAGATCAAGACCTTCAACTCGTTGAGGGTGATCCGAACGAGCGATCGATCGTCCTCGCTGGCCACCCAGACCGCATTTGACGTGCGATCGACCGCCGTTGCGGCGGTCCCCACCTCAACGCTCAATCCTTGCTTCAGGTCACTGTCGACCGCGACCAACTGGCCGGCTTCGTCGAGGATCCAGAGCTGCTCTCCGTCTGTGATGGCTCCCGTTGGTGCCACCGAGCCGGCCGTGATCTCGCCTTCCCGAATGATCTCCCCGGTTGCGGGGTCGATAGCGGCGAGCGCACCACTGCGATCGACGACAACCAGAGTCTCACCTAGGAGTTGAATAGCTGATGGCTCGCCAACCGGAGGCGGCAAGCTCTCGATCAGGGCTCCGGCCGTGGTGTCGATGTGCACCATTTGATCCGCGCCAAGCACCCACAGATCGGTGCCCATGATGACGCCGTCCACAGGCGAACTGATGTCTATCGGTTCGCCGGGGCTGAGTGTCTCGCCGTCTATCGGCACGACCGAATCGCTCAGCAGTGCCCACACGTCTCCTTGAACCGCCACCAAGCCGGTGGTGGAGCCGGGTACCTCGGTGGTTCCGCGGATGGCAACCGTGGTCGGATCAAGCGCCGCAACCACACCGTCGCCTCCCACCCACACATTGCCGGTTCCCGCCGCGATTGCGGTTGGGGCGAAACCAACCTCAGAACCTGTGACCTCGTCCGGATCCGTGGCGTCGACACGAACGACTCCCGCACCCAGCGGATCTGTAAGCCACAACGCCTCAACATCAGCGGTGAAGATGGTGCTGGGCGGCTGCTGCGAGGTGGCCGTCGTTTGGTCGGGTGCGGTTGTCGGGGGTGCAGTTGAATCGGCGGACGTATCGCTGCTGCACGCTGCGAGCCCGAGGATTGCGAAGACCAGCGCCAGGCCGATGTGACGTCGTGATGTCGCTGACTGCATCAGGTCCCCCGTTTCCTACCAAGCCTGTGAGCGCCACCGACAATACCGGCGTTCGGTGCCTGTCTAGAAGCGCCTGAGCCGCCATGACCCATAGTGGGCAAGTGCTGAGCTAGTGCCGTTGACGCTCCGTCAGCGCAAGGCTTACCTACCGCGGGCCTTGCGGAGCAGGGGGAGTCTGCTTCTGGGTCCGCGGATGTGAAACCACGTCCGAGGAGCGTGCAATACAGGAGGGTCCGGTGGAGCTTTTGGCATATAGCCGTGCGAAGCAGCACGGCTTTTTTGAGTTGTTCGTATCTCGCGAGAGGAGTACTCGATGAGTGCTCGACGCCGTCTGTTCAGCCTTCTCGCGTCTGTCTTCCTGATCGTCCCCACGCTGGTGGCAATCCCGGTTGCCGCATTGGCGCAGGTGTCCTATCAGCTGAACGTCAGTACCAACTCCGATCGGTCCGGTGCGATACCGCTCGATGGGGCCGTAGTCAGCGGGGACATGTTCGCCTTCACGTCGCCGGATGACTCGGTCGACACCGTCACCTTCTGGGTCAACGATCCGAGCGGCACACCGTTCCGCACCGAGTTCGATCCTCCCTTCGACCTGGCGGGCGGCTTGCCGGACAACGCCGCGCCCTACGACACAACGATTCTCCCCGACGGTGTCAACACCATCTACGCGGAACTCGGCTTTGATGACGGAAGCTCCACCGTCATCTCCTCCGCTTTCACGGTCGCCAACTCGGCGCCGTCCCTCCAGTTCAGTGATAGCTCCTTCACGTTCGACATGGACCTGGGTGACCCGGTCGCTTCGGACAGCACCACCTTGTCGACAACGTCCAGCACGGCGGGTTTCACGCTCACCGTTGTGCAGAACCCCGAGGGCTCCTCCTGGCTCTCGGTCGACCCGCTGGCGGGTTCGACGCCCGATTCCATCGATCTGGATGTGGACCCGTCCGGACTCGCGCCTGGTGTCTACAACGCCACGGTGATCGCCTCGGCTCCCGGCTACATCGGCGACAGCCTTGGAGTGACCCTCAACCTGACCGACCCAAGTGTTACTCCCGGCTTGCGTCTGGTGGTTTCGACGTCGCCGGCTCGGTCTGGTCCGGTGGATCTCGATGGTGCTGTGGTGATGGGCGACGCCTTTGTGTTCGTTTCTGATGAGACCGGTACTCCGTTCCCGTCAGCTCCGATTACGCAGGTGCGCTACTTCACCAACGGTTCTGGTCCGACCAAGGTCGAGAACTTCGAGCCGTGGGATTACCTGGGTGGTCCGGTTTCGAACCCGGTTGAGTGGGATACGACTGGGGAGGCTGATGGTCCGTTCCAGATCTCGGCTGAGGTGGATGTGACCGGTTCGGGCACCGAGATTCTGGTTGCCGACTTCGTCATCCAGAACAGCGGTCCTCCTGTGCCGCTTGTCGATCTTTCACCCGGATCCGTCGACTTCGGCGAGATCATCAGCGGCGGGAGCGACATCGAGACCGTGACCCTGTCGAATGTGGGCTCGGCCTCACTGTCGATTGCCGGCATAAGCGTCACGGGTTCGGGCTTCGCTCTCGACGGTGAGAACTGTCCCGCGTCGTTGGCGCCTACCGCGTCATGTCAGATCGATGTCGAGTTTGCTCCGATCGGTCCCGGCAGCGCTAGCGGTTCCCTGACCGTTACCTCAAACGCAACTTCTTCGCCAGATGTAGTGCCGCTGGCCGGCTCCTCAGCCGACCCGAATCCGGCACTGTCGCTGGCACCCCTGTTGGTTGACTTCGGTGATGTGGTGGTCGGTGACTCGGCTTCGGCGCAGGTCATCTTGACCAGCACCGGCAACGTGCCGGTAGACCTCACCACCATGGGTACCGACTCGAGCGACATGGTTATGACGGGGGACACCTGCCCTGCGTCAGTCAACCCCGGTGCTTCTTGTGCAATCAGCCTCGAGTTCAACCCCGGAGCGGTGACCACATACAACGCGACCTTGAGCGTGGTTTCGAACGCGGCGTCGTCGCCGGACACGGTCCCGCTCACCGGCGACGGCATCGAGGAGCCCGAAGAGGGCTTGCGTCTGGTGGTTTCGACGTCGCCGACTCGGTCTGGTCCGGTGAATCTCGATGGTGCGGTGGTGATGGGCGACGCCTTTGTGTTCGTTTCCGATGAGACCGGTACTCCGTCCCCGTCAGCTCCGATCACGCAGGTGCGCTACTTCACCAACGGTGCCGGCCCGACCCAGGTAGAGAACTTCGAGCCGTGGGACTACGAGGGTGGTCCGGTTTCGAACCCGGCCCCGTTCGACACAACCGGCGAGGCTGATGGTCCGTTCCAGATCTCGGCTGAGGTAGATGTGGCCGGTTCGGGCACCGAGATTCTGGTTGCCGACTTCGTCATCCAGAACACCGTGCCACTGCCGGTGATTTCCGTCAGCCCGACGTTGATCGATTTCGGACAGGTAGACGTTGGCGACACGGGCGGACCGGTGACGGTGACGGTTGAGAACATCGGTACTGCCGATCTGAACGTGACGGACATCAGCACCAGTGCGCCCTTTGGCGAAACCAGCACCTGTGGGGTCGTCGCAGCCGGCGGCTCCTGCACCGTGGACGTCACCTTTGCACCGACGGCGGCAGGTCCCGCAGCTGACGACCTGACGATTACGTCGGACGCCGCCAACGGACCGACAACGACGGTTCCTCTGTCGGGTGAAGGCTATGAGCCTGCTCCGGTGGTCGATCTCGATCCGCTGAGCCTGGTGTTCCCCATGACAGACGTCGGCGACACTGCTGCCGCGCAACAGGTGACGTTGACCAATACAGGTGACGCCGACCTCACCATTACGAGCATCGGCGCGACCAATGGCGACTTCGGTGTTACCGAATCATGTCCGGGAACTCTGGCCCCGAGCGACTCCTGCACGATCGACGTCGATTTCACACCGTCGATCGACGGACCCATCAACGGCGGGCTCGACATCGTTACGAACGCGGCCAGCTCGCCCGACACAGTTGCCCTGTCGGGTGAGGGCAACGTGCCGGCCCCGGCAGTGGACCTCGATCCGCTGAGCCTCGTGTTCCCCTTGACAAACGTGGGCGACACGAGCGCCATGCAGTCGGTCACACTGACCAACAGCGGTGACGCCGATCTGATCATCAGCAACTGGTACGCGACCAACCTCGATTTCGGCATCTACAACGCGGCCTGCCCCGGGACGCTGGCTCCGGGTGCATCGTGTGTATTCGATGTCGACTTCACCGCGTCGGCCGCCGGCCCGGTTTCGGCCGACGTTGTTGTCGAAACCAACGCAGCCTCGTCGCCGGACTCGGTTGCGGTCAGTGGTGAGGGTTTCGAGGCCGAGGAGTTGACGCTGGTCTACTCGCTCTCGAGTGACCGGTCGGCACCCATGCCGCTCGAGGGTGCGGTCCTCTCGGGAGACGTCTGGATCTTCGTGGATCCGGCCTTCCCGACGACGCCGATCAATACCGTCGAGTATTCGTTCGACGGTTTCGTCACCCAGATCGAGTCGATTGCACCTTACGACTTCGAGGGTGGACCAGTCTCGAGTCCGGTGGCTTTCGACACGACGACTGAGGATGAAGGCGACCACAACATCAGCGCAGACGTGAACCTCACCGCGGGTGGCGTACTGGTGTTGACGGCTGACTTCGAGATCGACAACTCGCAGGGTTCAGCGCTGGTCGGGATAACTCCGGGCGGCGGCCTCGGCGCCAGCACGTTCGACGGTGATGCCTTCCAGATCACGAACACCGGTGATGTGAACATCGAGCAGGTCGAAATCGACCTCTCGAACAGCTTCCTCCCCGACATGGTGTTTGACCCGGTCGGTGGTGCCGGCGACAACCTGGCGAAGTGTGTCGAGCCCAATGGCGGGCTCAGCGACAACGTTGGCTACGTGACGCCGGGCGACCCGTGTGTAACCCCGTTCAGTGGTGGTTCGGCATCCGACGGCTACAGCACGGTAACGCTCGACTTCACCGGCTTCGGCCCGGGAGAGACCTTCGTCTTCTCGACCGATGTCGATCCGACAACCATCAAGGGCTACGGCGGTGCCGGCAATGCCGGTGCCATCTCCGGGCTCGAATTGATGGGTGCGACGGTCACGGTGACATTCGCCGACGGCGTTGAATCGCACCAGACCTTCGGGGACGGTTCTGCCGGCGGTGCCACCGCACAGGTGCCAAGCGACGTCGCGGGAACGCCAACATTGTCGGTGTCCGGCGTCGCCCTGGCTCCGACAACGCTTTCGAACGGAGCAGATGCGGCGACGGTGACAACACCTGCGCAGACGATCCTGCTGGCCGGCCCGGCCAACTCGAATGTGACGCTGATCCACGTCAACGGTGATCTGGAGGACGCTCCGACCGGTGGTTTCAATGACCTCGAGGCCTATGAGATCAACGAAGCCGACGTCGTGGACTACATCTACGTCGCGCTCGATGGATCAGGTAGCGGCTCGGCCGCAGTCACTCTGCTCGACGGTATGAACTACTTCCGGGCGGCCGTACTCAACGGCGATCAGGGACTGAACTCGAACGTCGTGATTCTCGAACTCGGTGCCGAACCGGGTGTCTCGACAGCCACCGTGTCGATCACGCCTGGTGGTGGCGTTGGTGCCAGCACATTCAGCAACGATGCTTTCCAGATCGACAACGGGTCAGGCAGCAACCCGATCCTGAGCGTTGAGATCGATCTGGCCAACAGCTTCCTGCCCGACATGGTGTTCGACCCCGTCGGCACTGCAGGCGACGACACCGCCAAGTGTTTGGAGCCCAACGGTAGTCTCAGCGACCCGGTTGGGTACGTGGTACCAGGGAACAACTGCGTCGATCCGTTCTCCAATGGGACCGGCGCCGACGGCTACAGCACGGTAACCCTCAACTTCACCGACTTCGACGCGGGCGAGACATTCGTGTTCTCCACTGATGTCGACCCGACGACGATCAAGGGATTCTCCGCTGCCGGCAACGCCGGGGCAATCTCCGGTCTCGAGCTTGCTGGTTCGATGACCACGATCACCTTCGATGACGGAACCGTCGCCCACGAGATCTTCGGTGACGGTACCGCAGGTGGAGCGTCTGGTGTGGTGCCCACGTCTGTCGCCGGGACGCCGACCCTCGACGCCTTGGGGGTCACGCTGACGCCGACGACGCTGTCCAACGGAGCGACCGCTGCATCGGTTCTCGATGCCGCGCAGACGATCGCAGTGACCGGACCGGCGAATGCCGACGTGACGCTGATTCACGTCAACGGGGATCTCGAGGACGCACCGGCCGGTGGGTTCAATGATCTCGAGGCTTACGAGATCAACGAAGCCGACGTGGTCGATTACGTCAACGTTTCGCTCGATGGGTCGGGAAGTGGTTCGGCTGGGATAACGCTGTTGTCCGGGATGAACTACTTCCGCGCTGCAGTTTCCGTGGCCGGTGAGACCGGCTTGAACTCGAACGTGGTCATCCTCAACCTCGGACCAGAGCCCGGCGTTCCGTCGGCCACTCTCGAAATCACGCCCGGCGGGGGTATCGGGGCGAGCACATTCGATGCCGACTCGTTCACTATCACCAACACGGGTACTGATCCGATTACATCGGCAGAAATCGACCTGGCAACGGCGTTCTTCCCGGATGTGGTTTTCGATCCGCTAGGTCTGGCCGGCGATGACACTGCAGGTTGTCTGGTGCCGCATGCCAGCAGCGATGACGTTGGCTTCGTCACGCCGGGGGACCCGTGCGCCGACCCATTCTCCGATGGGAACGCAACCGACGGGTACACGCTGGCGACCCTGGGTTTCACTGACTTCGAACCGGGTGAGTCCTTCGTCTTCACGGCGGACGTCGACCCGACAACCATCAAGGGTTTTGCCTCGGCCGGCAATGCCGGAGCCATTTCCGGTCTCGAACTCGCCGGGACGACGTTCTCGGTGAACTCTGCCGCAGGCAGTTCCATCAGCCAGATCTATGGCGACGGCTCGGCAGGCGGCTCACATGGGATCTCTCCGGCTGCAGTCGCGACCACGATCGGTCTCGACGTGGACGGGTTGACCCTCGGTAGCACCGGGTTCTCCAACGGAGCCCTGGGAGCGTTTGTGACCGACGCAGCTCAAACCGCGGTCATTTCCGGTCCGGCCGGCGCGGCAGTGACGCTGATCGTGGCGGATGCCAATCTCGAGGACGCTCCGCCGGGTGGTTTCAACGATCTCGATCCGCTCGAGCGGAACAAGGCGCAGACGGTTACCTACCTCGCCGCAACGATCGGCCCGGGTGGAACCGTTGACGTCCCGTTCAGTGTGAGCACCGTCCCGGGCGAAGCGACTTACTTGATGGCCGCCGCCGATGACACCGCATACCACGGCGCTCCGACGGTTCCGGTCTACCTGGATCTGACCGACGCCCCACCGCCGGCAGGTGAGGTGGTGTACCGGGTCAACAACGGTGGTCCGCTGCTGCCTGCGCTTGATGGCGGACCCGCCTGGGAGGCCGACCAGTCGGTAGCAGATGCCGCGGGCGCCGCGACGACCGGCACCCCTTCGCCGTATCTGAGTCCGGCGTACACCGAGGACAACACCTTTGGTGATATCGATGAGACGATCACCACAGACGCCACAGTACCCTCCTATGTTCCCATCGAGCTGTTCACGATGGAGCGGTGGGATCCGGACTCGAACGGCGAGATGACCTTTGAGTTCCCGGTGTCGTCGGGTGTGGAGTACGAGGTCCGTCTCTACTTCGCGGAAATCTGGGACGAGATCGGGGCCCAAGGTCCGCGGGTCTTCTCGGTCGATGTCGAGGGCACCACGTACGGGCCAATCGACATTGCGGCCGAGGTGGGCACCGACACCGGCACAATGAAGTCGTACTCGGCAACGGTTGCTGATGACTCGTTGACGGTCACGTTCCTCCACGGCATGCAGAATCCCGCGGTCAAGGGCATCGAGGTTCTCGTGTCGGGTGAAGGCGTGTCCGGTGACCTGCCCATGACAACCGACACTGAGGCCGACGGTGCTACGCCGGCCGATCCCGTAGAGACCACCGTTGATCCCCCGTCAGCTGGTGGACCGTACAGCGGTTCGCTCAGTGAGGGGCCGATCACCGAGCCGACTCCATCAGGATTCGAGCTCTTCGGTCAGCAGGTCTCGATTGTCGTGACCCCGGACTCCCCGGGTGCGGGCGACCCGTTCGGGGTCGTGTTCGAACTCGACGCTTCGATCCTGCCGGTTGATCCGGGCGACGTAGAGGTGTTCAAGGACGGCACCCTGGTTGCTGATTGCCCCGGTGATCCCTGCGAATCGAGTCGAGTTGTGCTCGGCAACGGCAACCTCCAGATCGCCATCGAGACGACGACATTCAGCGAGTGGACGTTCGGCTTCGTTCCGCCGGTGAATCTGGACGCAGACATGGCGGCTATCGACTTCGCAGACGTGCCGGTTGGCACGGCTCCGACCATCGATGTGACGTTCACCCATACTGGCGCAGTTGGCGCTCCCCAGATCACGGTTGATCCTGTGGACATCACGATCGCGGGTGATGGGGAGCTGAGCATCGCTGCTGCTCCGGCCACCACGCAGGTGCTGGACGCCGGTGACAGCTTCGTGGTCACCGTCGAGTACGCCCCAACAGTGGCTCCGGCCGCCCACAGCGCGACGTTGTCTGTTGTTCATGACGGCGACAATGACCCGACTGAGGTGGCCGTTACGGCCAACACTGTGGCCGGTCCGATGCCGGGCGATGTGCTGTTCCGGGTCAATGCCGGTGGCGCCCTCGTGGCAGCCATCGATGGTGGACCCGACTGGGACGCCGACACCAGCGGCGCCCCACATGCCAATCTCGCCGATTCTGGCAGCAACAACACCGCAGGATTCCCGAGTGTCGAGCCCGGACCAACAGTTCCGGCTTCAACTCCCGGGGTGATCTTCGATACCGAACGCTGGGACAACAGCGGCGGCAGCGAGATGCAGTGGGAGTTCCCGGTTCCGGCAGGGACCCTCGTTGAGGTGCGGCTGTACGTGGGTAACGGATACCCGGGCACGTCCAGCCCCGGTCAGCGTGTCTACGACATCGAAATCGACGGCGTGGTCATCTTTGATGATCTGGATCTGAGCGACGAGTTCGGCCATGAAGTCGGGGCGATGCTCTCTTACGAGACCGTCAGCGACGGTGTTGTCGACATCGACTTCATCCACGGAGTCGAGAATCCGCTGGTCAACGGCATCGAGCTCGTTGTCGCGGGTCCGCAGCCGAATGTGCTCGGAGTCAGTCCGGCTGCGGTGAACTTTGGAACCGTGGTTGCCGGCAGCTCGACGACGCAGACCGTCACGTTGACCAACCTGGGCGACGCGGCCGGACCTGATCCCACGATCACGATCAACAGCTTGACGGTGGCGGGCGGAGCACCGTTCTCGATCACCGATCAGCCGACGCTGCCGTTCGACCTGCTTCCCGGCGGATCGACGACAGTGGATGTGACCTACGACCCGCCGGTTGTGGACGGCAATCTGGATACGCTCCAGATCGGTTCAACGGCGAGCAACGACCCGGTCGATGTGCCGCTCCAAGGCACCGCGGTGAGCGATATCCCGGTCAGCTTCGGGTCCGACGGTCTTGCCGGAGAGAGCCTTAGCAATCCCACGTCGCTCGACTTCGGTCCGGACGGCCGGCTGTATGTAACGCAGCAGAACGGAATGGTCTACGCCTACACGATTTCCCGTGATGGCGCTCCGGCCGGTTCTGGCTCGTACACGGTGACGGACACCGAGCCGATCGATCTAATCAAGAACATTCCGAACCACAACGACGACGGCAGCCTGAACACGTCGCAAACCAACCGCCAGGTGACCGGCATCCTGGCTACCGGCACCGCGGCCAATCCGGTGTTGTTCGTGACGTCGAGCGATCCTCGCATCGGCGCCGGTGGTAGCGGGACCGACTCCAACCTCGACACCAACTCCGGGATTATCTCCAAGCTGACCTGGAATGGCGCTTCGTGGGACAAGATCGATGTTGTGAGGGGCCTGCCAAGGTCGGAGGAGAACCACGCCACCAACGGCATGGCGCTCACCCCCGATGGCAACACCCTCTACGTGATGAGCGGTGGCCATACCAACCAGGGCGCGCCCTCGAACAACTTCGCCGAGACGCCCGAGTATGCGCTCTCCGCAGCGATGCTCAAGGTCGACCTGGCGATGATCGACTCGACCTACGGAGGCTCCTACGATCTCCCGACCGTGGGTCGGGCAGCTGGTGCCGAGCCGTTCGGCGGCAACGACGGAGCCACCCAGGCGGTATGGGACGTCGATGGGCCGGTGCAGGTGTACTCACCCGGTTATCGCAATGCTTACGACGTTGTGCTGACCTTGGACGGCAACCTGTACACGTTCGACAACGGACCCAACAACGGCTGGGGAGGCATCCCGCCGTCGTGTGATAACACGACCACAGAATCGGGCAGCGAGACCGCACCCGACAACCTGCACCACGTCAGTGGTGAGGGTTACTACGGCGGGCACCCGAACCCGACACGGGGCAACCTCTCGTTGGTGCCCGGTGCGGTTGTTGGCACTCCACCGTATGACACATCGGTTGAGTGCAACTACCTGTCATCGAGCGGTTCGCTACCTCCGGCGGATGGATCGCTGGCCACGGTCAATTCGTCTACCAATGGTATGACCGAGTACACAGCTTCCAACTTCGGGGGAGCGATGCAAGGCGATCTTCTGGCAGCTGCCTTTAACGGCAACATCTATCGGATGAAGCCGACCGCCGCCGGTGACGCCCTCGTCAATCTGACCGGCGATCCGAACAACCCCGAGCAGTCTTTGTTCAGCGGCTTCGGATCGACCCCGCTCGACGTGACGGCACAAGGTGACGGGGACATCTTCCCCGGAACGGTGTGGGCAGCCACCTACGGATCGGACAACATCACGGTGTTCGAACCAGCGGACTTCGGTACGACGTGCACCGGCGCCTACGACGCCGGTCTCGATGAGGACGGCGACGGCTACAACAATGCCGACGAGATCGACAACGGCACCGACCCCTGCAACGGCGGCAGCCAGCCCAACGACTGGGACGGTGACTTCATCAGCGACCTCAACGATGACGATGATGACGACGACCTGGTCCTCGACGTCAACGATGCGTTTGCGCTCGACCCGAACAACGGTCTCGTGACAACTGCCCCGTTGCTGTATCCGCTGGATCTCAACTCAGTGGGTGCGAGCGAGGTGCCGCCGTTCGGTACATTCAAGAACGTCGGCTTCACCGGCCTGATGCTCGATCCCTCCGGGACTACCGACTACCTGACGCAGTTCGACGAGGGCAACCTCAACGTTGGTGGAGCCACCGGCGTGTTCAGCGTGGATGTGTCATCGACCGGTGACCCGACCAACAACGATCAGGACAACGCGTTCCAGTTTGGTGTTGATCCGGCCTCGCTCGCCGGCCCGTTCACGGTTCACGTGCAGACGGTGCAGCCATTCCCGACTGGGGTCACTCCCACCAACTATCAATCGGTTGGCTTCTACATCGGCAACGGTGACCAGGACAACTACCTGAAGCTGGTGGTTTCGGCCAACGGCTCCGGTGGTGGCGGTACGGCCGGGGCTGGCGGCTTCCAGCTCGGCGGCGAGCAGGGCGGTCCGTTTGCGACCGCGGCTCAGCCCGACGAGCCGGGAGTGGTCGGCGACGGCGTCGACATCGACCTCTACATGGCGGTTGACCCAACGGTGGTCGGCGATCCGGCAGTGGATGCGTTCTACCGGCTCAACGGTGGCCCGCTCACCGCGATCGGTTCGACCACGATTCCTGCCGCTTGGCTGGCGGGACCGGATGCCTTTGCTGTGGGTCTCATCTCGACCTCATTCGGAGCGACCCCGATCACTCCCGCCTGGGAGCTGGTTGAGATCACCCTGGGTGCGCCGGACACCACAGCACCGGCGGCGCCGACCAACCTGGTTGCCACTGGGTCGGACGGCCAGGTCAGTCTCGACTGGGACGACAACGCCGAGGACGATCTCGACGTGTACAGCATCTACCGGTCGACTACGAGCCCTGTCGATACGTCGGGCACGCCGATCGCGCAGCCGGCCGGCTCCAACTACATCGACACGCTCGTGACCAACGGCACCATGTACTACTACGTGGTGACTGCGCGGGACACGTCGCTCAACGAGTCGGCACCGTCCAACGAGGACGATGCCACGCCGATGGCGCCGGCTGGTGCTGCACTCTTCCGGATCAACGTTGGCGGTCCGGAGGTCGCCGCGGATGATGCGTCCACACCTCCGTGGGCAGCAGACACGGATGCCAATCCGTCTTCGTTCCGCACCAACGGCGCGGATACCTACACCGCGTCGTCCGGTGGTGCGCATCCGGGTCCGATCGATATGAGCGACCCATCCATCCCGGCGAGTGCTCCGGTAGCGGTCTTCGAGACTGAGCGCTATGACACCGGTTCATCGGGCGACCCGCTTGCGGATGAGATGCAGTGGGACTTCCCGATCACAGGCGGAACCGAGGTTGAGGTGACCCTGTTGTTCGCCGAGCTGTACAGCGGTGTTGATGACCCCGGTGAGCGCGTCTTCGACGTCCAGATCGAGGGCGGTACCCCTGCCATCTTCAGCGGTGTCGATCAGATCGCGACTGCCGGTCCGAAGGGTGCGTTTGCTCTGTCGACTGTGGTTGCCGTCTCAGCTGACGGCAACTTGGACATCGACTTCATCCACGATGTGGAGAACCCAGCGCTCAAGGGCATCGAGATCAAGATTCCCGAGCCCCGCATGATCACCATCATCGAACCCGAAGAGAGTGACGTGATCGTTGGGGACCAGGTCGAGGTCGAGTGGGCCACCACTGGCGGTCTGCTCAGCAACGACCATGTGCACCTGCAACTCGATGGCGAACCGCATATCGGTTCGTTGCCGCAGAACGGCATGTACACCTTCGAGGGCGTCGCGCCTGGTCCGCACACGATCACGGCGAACATCGCCGACGCGCTTCACACCGAGTACACCAATCCCGAGTCGATGGCGGTGGTCAATATCACCGTTGAAGCACCGCCCCCCGATCCGCTCCATCGGGTCAACATCGGTGGACCGCTCGTTGCGTCCATCGATTCTGGCCCCGACTGGGGTGAGGACTCGAGCTCAACGGCTTCTCCGTTCTGGGTCGAAGGCGGGCCGAATTTCTTCAACCTGGGAAGCGGCAACAACACCGGACCCGCCACCGGTGGACCCGCCGGTGTTCCGTTAGACCTGTTCAACACGGAGCGCTGGGACGACCCACCCGCCCCTGAACTCGCCTACGCGTTCCCGGTTGCTGCCGGGGCCGAGATCCAGGTCAACGTCTATGTGCGTGAGCTGTACAACGGCGTTACCGCTCCCGGTGACCGCATCTTCGACGTCGAAGTCGATGGCGTGGTGCCGGGCGGCTTGGCCGACATCGATCCGTTCGACCTGGGTGGGGGCAACCAAGTCGGCTCCGTCGTGAGCGACACCGTCATCTCCGACGGCATGGTCGACATCGTGTTCCTCCACGATGTGGAGAACCCGGCTCCGAAGGCGATCGAGTTGCTCTTGGTGACGCCGGCTCCGGCCGATTTGGTCGCTCAGCCAACGAGCGTCGATTTCGGACAAGTTGCTACCGGCGATACCGCGACGGAGACGGTCACTCTGACCAACCCGCTCGGTACAGATGGTCCGGTTGACGTCACATCGGTTGCAGCTTCCGGGGCTCCGTTCTCGGTCGGTGTTATCCCGCCGTTCACGCTGAACCCGGGAGACACCTTCGATGTCGATGTTGACTTCGATCCAACCAGCACCGGTCCGTTCAGCGGGTCGTTCAATGTGACCCACAACGGCGCCTCGGCGCTGTCGGTGGACCTCGACGGTGAAGGCGTGGAACCGTCACCGGTGCTCTTCCGGCTCAACGCCGGCGGTGGCGAGCTTGCGCCGCTAGACACCGGCCCAGTGTGGGCGGCCGATGACGGCTCGTTCGTCAGCGGCGAAACCAACACCGGCGGTTTCGCCAACAGCGGCGGGTCCGATTCCTCGGTGCCGCTGTCGACGCCGAGATTCGACCCGGACAATGTGTTTCTCACGGAACGGTGGGGTCCGGCGAGCTTCGATCCGATGCTGTGGGACTTCCCCGTGGCCAATGGTGAGCTCGTCGAGGTCAGGTTGTTCATGCAGAACGGCTGGCCGGGCGGGTCCGACCCCGGTGACCGTATGTTCGACGTTACGGTCGAAGGTATCCAGATCCTCGACGACTACGACCTGGTTGTAGACGTCGGGCATCAGACCGGCGTCATGAAGTCGGTGATCGTCACATCCGATGGGAACATCGACATCGACTTTGCTCACGGCTCTGCCAACAACCCGTTGGTGAATGCCATCGAAATCCTGACGGTTGACTCCAACCCGAGTGCCATCTTCGGCAATCCCAACCCGATCGATTTTGGTACGGTCGACGTCGGCGACAGCGGGGATGCGGTTGTCACGCTGCAGAACGTTGGCTTGGCCGCGGGGCCGTCGGTGGTCATCGACGGCACCAGCTTCGGGGCTTTGACCAACATGGTGGATGACGCGGTCTTCCCGATCGTGCTCTATCCGAGCGACACTCACGACGTCACGTTGACGTGGTCGCCGCCAGCACCGGAGGTGTTGGGAGGTACCTACTTCGTTGACCACAACGGGAGCAACGACCCATTAGCGCTGAGTGTCGTTGGCGAGGCAGTGACACCGACCAACAATGATCCGACGGTGGATCCGATAGCGGACCAGTTCATCGCCGAGCTGGACACGCTGAGTGTGACGTTCGGTGCAGATGACATAGACGGCGATTCGTTGACCGTTACCCAGACCGGTCTTCCGGCTGCGGCGAACGTCATCGACAACCTGAACGATACGTTCACGCTCGAGTGGGACACCTCCCTGATTGACTCGGGTGAGTACGACGTGGTTGTCGAGGTCGACGACGGCAACGGTGGTGTGGTCACCGAGGATCTGTTCGTCAGCGTCAGCCAAACGCTGTCCGGCGACATCGTCTACCGCGTCAACGCCGGTGGTGCGTTGGTGGCGGACACGCCGGATTGGACTGAGGATACGACCGGCAACAACTCGCCCTTCCTTGTGTTCAACGGTAACAACGCGTCGGCTCCTACGGGTGACACGATCGTCGATACGCATGCAACGGTTCCGGCCGGGACTCCGCAGGGCATCCTCAACGTAGAGCGATGGAGCAACGCCGGGCTGCAGTGGGAGTTCCCGCTGGCTGAAGGCGCCGAAGCCGAGGTGCGGCTCTACTTTGTCGAGACGTACGTCGAGGCGGACGGTCTTCGACAGTTCGATGTAGCCATCGAAGGCGTTCAGGTGCTCGACGACTACGACATACACGCCCTGGTCGGCCACGACTTCGCAATCGTCGAGGACTTCCTGGTGACGATGGGTCCCGGCGACAGCGTGCTCGATGTCGACTTCACCAACGTGGCAGACAATACGGCGCTCAAGGGTATCGAGATCGTCCTCGTCAATCCGGCGCCTGCTGTTGACCTCGACATAGCGCCGGGTTCACTCGACTTCGGCGATGTCGGCATCGGGACACCGAGTAGCCCGCAGACGGTTACCTACACCCATCCCGGGCCTGTAGGCACACCCGATATAGAGATCACGAATGTGAGCGTCGGTGGTGCCAACGGTGGCGACTTCACCCTGAGCACGATGTCATCGGTTGTGTTGGCGCCCGGTGAGAGTCACGGCATCGACGTGACGTTCAATCCGGGAGCTGCTGGGCCTCGCACCGCCTCGCTGGACACGACGGAGACCGGTTCGGCCTCTGGAGGCAACAACGTTGCCTTGAGCGGTACCGGCAGCACGAACAACCCGCCCGCGATCGATCCGATCGACGATGTGCAGGTCGTAGCGGGTGAGCAGGTCGACGTAGCGATCAACAGCACTGATCTCGACGTGAGTGACACGATCGTCTTGGGTATCAACTCCACTCCGGCCTTGCCGGCAGGAGCGATCTTCACTGACGTGGGCGACGGTACCGGCAGCCTCAGTTGGCCTACCGCCACTACTGACATCGGAAGCTATGACGTGGAGATCACGGCCGACGACGGCACGGTGGTGACCACCGAACCGTTCTCGATCCTCGTAGGCCAGCCGGTGCCCCTGAATGTGAATGCGGGCGGTGCCACGACCCAGCCTCCAGGTTGGGTCGATGAGGG
>JASJAS010000025.1 GCA_030066875.1 Acidimicrobiia bacterium
TGCACAACTACGGACTGTTGTTAGAGCCCGATGCGGCGATGGTATTCGGTGTGAGCGAGGCCATAGGTGACCGCTGGCATGGGGGTCTGGACCCGGCGTCGGTTGGAGCTCTCCGCAACGAGTTGGGTGCGGTCTCCAATTCCGGGTATCGCAAGACGCTCGTTGCCACGACCGCCTTTTCAACGGGCCGCAACGTGATTGACCGGTCCCGGCTGCTTGCGGACGAGATGCGGCATGCAGCCGAGGTCGCAGCGATCCTGGAGAAAGTTCTCGCCGACTCCTACCAGGCGCAGACCACGGAGATCGCCGAGATGCTTGCCGGCGGACAACTCAGCGATATGGCTCGCCACAAAACGTGGAGCGAAGCAGCCGTCGACCTGACTGCCATCATCACCAGACGCGCGGGGGTGGCAGCCCAGGAGACTGCCCGAGCCTGGACGCTCGACGAAACGGGGTCGTCGCTCCTCGAGGGAGAAGGCACGTCGCTGTGGCGCCACACCGAAGACACCTCGTGGGATGTGCAAGGCCGATTGGAGGATTGGGAAGGCACCCTGGCCCAAGTGGCGGCGCGCAACTCGACAACCGGCTCGCTGCGGCCTCGTGCCGCCAAGCGGCTTGCGTCCCGGGTCTGGCGACTGGTCGTTGATCCGTCGATGGCGCCGTCCTGGTCGATCAAGCGGCGCTTCAAAGAGAACTTGACGGGTTTCGTGGAGGCGGCACAAGGGAGCCTGGTCGAGGTGGTAACGGCGGCGTTAGAAGTGGATGCCGCCAGATTCCGCCGGCATCTCGAGGCAGATCGGGGGCTGATCGAAGACCTCGACAAGACCATCGCCGCGATTGCGGCTTTGCTCCAGGGTGAGCCCCGCGACCTCGAGAGCGTTGTCGACGTCGGCGAGGACATCGAAGAGGAGCCGGCGGATGCGTGATGTCCCGGAGCTACTCGATGCGATCGATCTTGTCATCGCCAGGTCTCACGGTGTGGTGCCGGCTCCCATTGTGGATGAGGCAGAGCAACTTGCCGGCGAGATCCGAGAAAGGCGGGGTTTCCTCGGAGAGACACTCGTTCTGGCAATCGCCGGCGGAACCGGTACCGGCAAATCGAGCCTGGTGAACGCGCTAGCCGGAGAGATCATCACGTCGGTGAGCGTCCTTCGGCCCCACACCGACGAGCCGTTCGCGGTTGTCCCGGAGAACCCGGAACCGGCTGTGTCGGTGCTGCTGGACACGCTGGGCATCGCCTATCGACACGAGCACGCCTCCTTCACCAGGACGGCGATCATCGACCTGCCCGACATCGACTCGATTGCCGACTGGCACCGCGAGCGTGTCGAAGATCTCATTCCTCGGGTCGATGGAGTCATCTGGCTATTCGATCCGGACAAATACCGGGATCCCATCGTGCACGACGAATTCCTCAGCCAACTGTCCGAACACCGCAGCCAGTTCATCTTCGCGCTCAACAAGATCGACAAGCTGCGCACCGATGACCTGCAGACTGTACGACAGGACCTGCTCGACACCCTTGCCGCAGACGGCTACCTGCGACCGGCGCTTTTTGCTCTTGCTGCAGATCCGCCCGGGATGGCGCCACGAGGCATCGAGTTGTTCCGTGAGCACGTTACGGAGCGGATCGACACCAAGACGGTGATGCTGCGCAAAGTGATCGGCGATGCCGCACGGATCGTGCGCTTCTTGGGGGAAGCTGCCGACGTGTGGAAGGGAGCGTCGGTGGATTTCGAGAGAAGCTGGGCGCGGGTCAGACGCGAGGTCCTCGCCGGGGTGAGTGACCAAGCGACCCAGGCCGATCGCGAGGATGCCCTCTGTCGCCTCGAGGACTTGACGGCGTTGATCGCGGTCAAAGCCGGTCCCCTCCTCAGCGAGGAAGTGCGAGACGTTGCCGACCGGGGCTTGATCGAGGGCATCGTCGACGAGTTGGCGGCCACGTCTCCGCCCGGTGATGGGCCGAAGGGTGGTCTATGGAGCCAGCTCACCGGAGCAGAGCCTGCGAGTAGTCCGGATCCGCGGGGTGCGGTTCTCGATACAGGGCTGGGGCGGCCGCTCCAAGACATCCTGTGGAGACGGTCGTTGCTCGCGGCGACGATCGCCCATGCCGCGGTCGGCGCCGCTCAACTAGACGACCGTATCGCGTTGGATGAGGCGGAGACCGTCCTCGAATCCGACGTCACTCCCGACCAGGAGCAATGACCGGCAAGGCGTCGTAGGCCGGTGTGATCTCCACGGATTCAGCCTTACCCAGATACTCCCCGTCCGCCTGAAACGCCGCTGCCGGTTCTGCATGGACGATGAGCTTCTCGAACTCATGGAACACATTGGCGCCGCGTTGACGCTCCATCCGTTGCCGGAGTAGACCGCGAGCCGCCAGGCTGGCTGCCTTCGAAACGGACAACCGCTCAACGGCCAGCGCTGTAGGGCCATCACCATGCTCGGGCGTCAATCGCAACGGGACAGGTCCCCAATACGTGTACAGATCATGGACCTGCACCAAGACCGATGAAGCGTGAACCTTCCAGCCTCCGCACTCAACAACCATGTCGGCGGGACGCGTGCGATACTTGCGGACAACCTGGTTGGTGGCGGTAGCTGCGAAGCTCAATGAGGCGAAGTAGTACTTCGCGGTGGGCCGCAGATCGGAGGCTGCAACGACATCGGCATCGAGTCCCATGCCGAGGGAGAACACTGCATACTCCGAACGGGCGGCTAGCGGGCTTTCGGTTGCGATATGGGCAAGACTGAGGAATCGACGATGTCCTCCCAGCAACCTGGCCGCAGCCGTCTTCGCCCGCAACGGTACGCCGAGCAGTCGCGCTACGACATTCGTTGTGCCCGTCGGGATGACGCCGAGTGAGGTACCGGTGAAGGCGAGACCGTTCGCAACGTGGTGGACGACCCCGTCGCCACCCATCGCGGCGACGACCGTGTAGCCGTCGGCTGCGGCATCTGCGGCCGCCTGACGCGACTCGGCTGGTCCGTTGGGCCATACCGTGGTCACCGCATAGCCGTCGGACAAGGTCGCTTCCACATCGCGGAAGGCTGCGCCCGTGAAGCCGGACGACGAGGGGTTGGCGATGAGAAGCAATCTCTTCATTGCCGGAAGGCTAGGGCCCCGGGCGACGCTATCGAAGAAATGTCGCGGAGGACGTCCGGAGCGGAGGGAACCAAACCCGTTCTTGCGTACAACTCCGGCCACATACGCCGCCGACGTCCGCAAGAACGGGAGGGGGAACGTTCGTAGCTACGAGGCGATCATCTTGGCGACTCGATCACGCAGATCGGTCGGCCGGAACGGCTTCGTCATGAAATCGTCGGCACCACCCTCTTGAGCCTGTACGGCAACCTCTGGTTGGGCGTGTGCGGTGAGGATCAAGACCTTGGTCTCGCGAGTTGCCTCGTCGGCACGCAGCCGGCGGAGAACTTCCCACCCGTCCATCCCGGGGAGTCCGATATCGAGAACGATGGCGACCGGGAGAGTCTCTCGAGCTGCTTCCAGGCCAGCGACACCGTCGGCTGCTCCGACGATGTTCACGCTGAGTTCTCGGAGGCACACCTCGATGAGGCGACGCACACTCGCAGAATCTTCAACAATCAGGATCGAATCCGTCACGTAGTCAGTATCGGCGGAAATCTCTGGTTCTGCAGAGGTTTTCTTCGAGGTTCCCCACCGAATCGAGGCGATCCGGAATGGCAGAGGCTCGGGGCGCGGCGTAGCCTCAGCAGTGGAGGCCGCAGGCGAGCAAAGGAACTGTCATGGAGCCATTCCGCAACGAGCCCTACTCCGACTTCTCGACCGAAGGTCCCAGCGCTGCCTACCGCGAGGCGCTCGCCACAGTGGCCTCCAAACTCGGGGGCCATGTGCCCCTGGTCATCGATGGAAAGCCGGTGGCCACCGACGATCGGATCATCAGTATCGACCCTGCACAACCTGACGTCGTAGTCGGCACGACAGGTTCGGCGTCTCCGGCGGAGGCGCAGCTTGCCATCGACGCCGCAAAGAACGCCTTCTGGGACTGGTCGCGGCTTCCGGCCGAGAAGAGGGCCGAGTTTGTTCATCGGATCGGCGACCTCATGGCAGAAAGGAAGTTCGAGCTCTCGGCGTGGATGACCCGGGAGGCGGGCAAGAACTGGGTCGAGGCCGAGGCTGACGTGGCGGAGGCGATCGACTTCTGTCGCTTCTATGCCCACCAGGCCGTCCGGCTCGCCCAACCGTTGCCGGTCGTCGACTATCCAGGCGAGAGCAACGAGTCGTTCCTCATCCCGATCGGCGTCGGGGTGGTCATCCCTCCGTGGAACTTCCCGCTCGCCATTCTGGTCGGCATGTGCGCCGGACCGGTCGCTGCCGGCAACACCGTCGTGCTGAAACCGGCGTCGAACACCCCTGTGCTCGGGGCGCATTTCATGGACATCGTTGTCGAAGCAGGTCTGCCCGACGGTGTCATCAACTTCCTGCCAGGCCCCGGTTCTGAAGTGGGGGATTTCCTCGTCGACCATGCTGATACCCGCTTCATCAATTTCACCGGGTCCAAGGAAGTGGGTCTGCGGATCGCGACACGTGCGGCGGCAGTGCAACCCGGTCAGCCTTGGTTGAAGCGGGCGTTCATGGAGATGGGCGGCAAGGACGGCCTCATAGTCGATGAGACCGCGGACCTGGATCTTGCCGCCGATGCGATCGTCAAGAGCGCATATGGATACCAGGGTCAGAAGTGCTCGGCTTGCTCGCGTGCGATCGTGATCGCGTCGGTCCACGACGAAGTGCTGGAGAGGGTCGTAGCCAAAGCATCCGCCCTCGAGGTGGGACCCGGCGCAGACAACCTGCCGGTAGGTCCCGTTATCTCCGCCGCTCAGCACCGCTCCATCCTCGAAGAGATAGAACGCGGACGAGCCGAAGCGACGCTAGTCGTCGGCGGCGGAACGATCGACCAAGACGGTGGCTATTACATCGAGCCCACCGTCTTTGCGGGCGTCTTGCCAGACCATCGCCTTGCGCAGCACGAGATATTCGGACCTGTGCTGTCCTTTATCGAGGTGCCCAACTTCGATGACGCTCTCGAGATAGCCAACGGGACGGAGTATGGGCTCACCGGTGGCCTGATCTCCTCGGATCCGGAACGGATCGCGCAGGCCAAGCGGGAGTTCCACGTGGGCAACCTGTATATCAATCGGAAGATCACTGGGGCTCTCGTCGGCGTGCAGCCCTTCGGTGGTTTCAAGATGTCCGGATCCAATGCCAAAGCAGGCGGACCGGACTATCTGCGCCTCTTCATGGAGATGAAGACAGTTGCTCAGAAGCTCAACTGACGGCGCAACGGCTTCTGGCTGTGTTGCATATCAACCACGAGGAAATACCCTAGGAACGAGGGGTCGGGTGCGACAATCCGCCGACCGTTGCCCCCGGATGAGATCATGGAAACGACAACGATCGTTCGCGGTCGACCAATACTGCTGGCAATAACCGTCGGTGTGGCCATCGCGCTGTTCGCGACGGCGGTTTCCATGATGGGCGTACGCACCGCACAAGCCGAATACACCGTGCCGGAGGCGTTGGGCGGACCAACGACGAAGGTGGTGGAAGCGGGGCCGCCGCGCAACGGTGTCGCGCTAGTGCCTGCTGGCGGTGTCGACCTCTGGCTTGGCCCGGGGCGCGAACCCTATTTCACACTCCATGAAGGCATCGCGTTGGGCTTTCTCCACCGAGACGGCGATTGGCTGCTGGTTACCACCAACTGCAACGACACTGCATGGGTCGATTCCGCCGATACGACCGTGCTTCCCGCTGGCACCGGGCAGGAGCCCGGACCGGCATTCGATCTCAGCGAAGCCGTGGTAGTCCTCGATCCCGGGCACGGCGACCGTGACTGGGGTGGCGTCGGTCCAAGTGGTCTTGCCGAGAAGCATGTCAACCTCGACATCGCGGATCGGGTTCGCAACCTGATGGAGGCCAGCCGGGACATTGATTGGGACACAGGGGCGGTGACAGCCGGAAGTGCTGTCCCGGCTTTCTCCAGCGCCGTCATGACGCGGGACGTTATCGGGCCGAATGACGGCGACTTCGAAGCCAATCTGGGTTATCGCGCCACTCTGGCAACGGCGGCGAACGCGGATGCGTTTGTTTCGATCCACAACAACACCGTGCCGAGATTCGACACCGAAATCCCGGGATCGGAAGTCTTCTACTCGATTGGAGCCGAGGGTTCCGATCGCCTCGCCGGGATCATCTACGAAGAGCTGTTGTTGAGTTTCGCCCGGTTTGATGCCGACTGGCAGGGTGGCGAACTGCTTGGTGCACGTGCCCGGATAGATCCTGAGACCGATGACGATTACTACGGGTTGCTGCGACGGGCCACGGTGCCTTCTGTGATTGTCGAGGGCGTGTACATTTCGGAGCCCGACGAAGAGGCGCTGCTGGCTTCGGGCGAGTTCCGGCAGGCATATGCGGAGGCGGTCTACCGCGGCGTGGTGCGATTCCTTACGACCACCGATCCGGGTGCGGAGTCCAACCGGCCGGAGTACTTCGAGTACGACGCCGGAACGGTCTCCGGCAACGTTTGCACAGTTCCCGCGCAACCGTAGAGTCCGGCCGATGCGCAGATTGCTTCCGATGACCCTTCTAGTCGTTCTCGTAGCCGGCTGCACGGCGCAGGAGGATCCGGCCGGCGGCGAGGTGGACCTGACCACCTCGACCGGACCGAGTACCACCACTACCACGGTGCCGGCGACGACCACCAGTTCTACAACCACAACGAGCACGACGACAACGACAACGACAACCACAACTCTGCCCCCGGTGCCGTATGGAGTGCCAACCGAACCCATGCCGGGTGCGCCCGCGCCTGCACCATTGCTCACAGACGACTTCGCCGGCACTGGTGTCGTGACGGTGGCCGCCGGCGGAGCGCCACTTCGCGAGACGCCGGACGCAGAGCCGTTCGTAGTCGCCCGCGAGGGGCTCGTCTTCGCTGCACGGCAAATGCAAGGTGATTGGATTGAAGTGTTCACTTCCTGTGACGCCTCTGCCTGGGTCGAGGCCGATGACGTGTTGGCACGGCCCCCGGCACCGCCCGCGGAAGTCGGGGCCGGCTTCGATTTCGCTGATGCCGTCATCGTCATCGATCCGGGCCACGGGGGTCCGTGGAATATCGGGGCGAGTAGCCCCGCAGGTCTTGCAGAGAAGACCGTCAACCTGGATATCGCCCAGCGGGTGCGTGATCTGCTCGCCGAGCCGCGCTCGGTCGACTGGGCTACCGGTGAGATCTACTACGGCACCGAGATTGCCGCGGCGAACTGGGTCATTCTCACGCGGGTGGGAGCCGGTGAGGACGGCGACTACGAAGCGGGGCTCTTCTATCGGACCTCGCTGGCCAACGCGGCCAACGCGCACGCAATGGTCGCCATTCACAACAACGCGGGATGGGAAGTACGGCTGGATCATCCGGGAAGCGACGTTTATTACCAGTCTCAGATCCCCGAATCACGTCGCTTTGCGAAGATCATGGTGGAAGAGCTCCGGCGCGGCTTTGCGAGCTTCGAAGCGGACTGGGTCGGCGCTGTCGAGAACGGGGCGAAGTCACGGCTGAGCCCGCGAGAAGGCCACCCGCAGTACTACGGGATCTTGCGACACAGTGAGATGCCGACTGTGATCGCTGAGGGTGTCTACATAGCGAACCAGTCAGAAGCGGATTTGCTGGCTACCGCCGAGTTTCGTCAGGCTTATGCCGATGCCGTATATCGCGCGTTGGTTCGTTTCCTCACCACCGACGACACTGGAGAAAGCGACGATTCAGACCCGGAGATCTGGTACGGAGACGCTGGGAGTGGTGACGCTCGGCCCCAATGCGAGGTTCCCAGTCAGGATTAGTCCCGGAACACCCAGCCCCGTTCCTCAGCGAGTTGGCGCGCCTCTTCGTCGGTCATCCTGACCATGGCGCCGTAGGTGAGGCCGCCACGTTTGATCATGGCGATGAAGGATTCGGCCATATCGGGATCGAACTGAGTGCCTGAGCCATTGCGCAACTCGCGGAACGCCTCCTCCTGGGTGAGAGCCATGCGGTAAGGGCGGTTGCTCGTCATCGCGTCGAAAGCATCAGCAATCGCCAGGACTCTCGACTCCACTGAAGGAGTCTCCCCATGGTCGCTGTGAGAACCGTGGTAGCCGCCACCGTCGTAGTGGGCGTGGTGGTCCGACGCGATCCTCACCAGCGGATGTAGCCAGTCGACGTCGTCCAGCAGGTCGTCGATGTGGTGAACGTGACCGCGCATCGTCGAGGTTTCGCCGGCAGTGAGACGCCCCCGCTTCTTGAGCAGTTCACGCGGAACGGCCAACTTCCCTAGATCGTGGATCAGAGCCGAGTGCCGAATCCGCTCTTGCATATCGCCGCTCAGCTTGAGCTCCTGTGCCAGTTGCACGGCAAAGATTGCCACCCGTTCGGTATGTCCTCTGGTGTAGAGATCCTTGGCCTCGAGTGTCTTCACCAACGTCGCCAGCATGCTCTCGCGAGCGACCCGCAGCCGACCCAACGACGCAAAGAACAGGTGGCTGATGAGGAGTGTTGCAATGACGAGAAGCAGCATCGCGTTGAACGCTTCGTGATCGACTGCATACCGGACATATGCGTAACCGAGGAAGGCTCCCATCGCACCGAGACCGACGAAGCCGATCAGGATCTGGCCGAGGTTCGACCAAGGTCCGGCGAGCTTCGAGCCGAACACCTGGCGGACCACGACTCGGGTCATCAGGAGACTCGTAAAGTCGCCTGCGGCGGCCGCAATCGCACCAATGACGACGATGCGGACGATGCCGGCGCTGGCCGCATCCTCCGGAAGTAGCACAAACAGGACGAGCGCGGTCAGAGCAGCACTGGTGGTGACGATTCCTAGGTTGACCGCAGGCTGGAATATGCGTCTTTCGACGAAGTCGCGCGGTTGGGCGAGACCGAGGGCGGCCATGAGGACGATGCCGCCGATTACCTCGTCTCGACCCAAGACGATGCCGGCCGTGACCATGACGGCGATGACCGGCGAGGTGACCATTCGATCGTTGACTTCGACAGCAGAGATCTCGAGAGCTACGAATGCAACGACGAAAGCCAGCCACAAGCCCAGCTGTGTGGGGACGCCCTGGAGGGCTAGGGCTCCTGCTGTGATCCCAATACCCCAGAAAGCAAGCAGCGCGCCATAGAGACGCTTGCGCTTTATCTGTAGAGGATATGGAGTTTCGTAGTAGGCCATGGATGGATCGGATCGAGACCGAGTTGGGGAAGTTGTGGAGGGCCGGGTCGAGTATTAGCCAACTCTGACGCCAGCAGCCGTGCTCATGAGGGCTGCTGCGAGGGTTCCAAGAGCCAATAAGATCCTTGCCATCTTGTTACGCATTGGATCACGTCCGATCCGAATTTTCTGTGCACAACATGGTTGCGCACGAAGGGTATTGCGCTTCGCTCGGGGGATCACCCGGCCCGGACCGCTCCACAAACTTTGTTGTCTAGGTGCCGATCTTGCCCCATGCCGAGTGACTGAACGTCACCGGTCCGCCCAAAGACCACAGTCTGTTGCCACGACATTAAGGGATTGGCGCGGTCTAATGCAAGAACGGTTTTCGCGACTACCAGGTTCTGGCGAGGGAGGCGATCAGCGAGTGCCGGCGTACCGTTCCCAATCGACGACGGTTCCGTCCGGTAATTGGATAATGATGGTGTCGCCGCCATTAGACCAAACCGGATCTCCGGCACACCAGTAGAGGTCTTCCGGTGTCGGGTCGCCGCAACCGGAACGGACCGTCACGCTCGAACCCGCGGCAAGCTCCGCACCGGAGGGAAACACAAAGCGATGCTGGGTCGACTCGTCGCGCACGATCCAGCCTTCCAAGTCCACCCGCTCCTGGCCCCGGTTGCGGAACGTCACCCACTCGCGATTGGGCTCATCGGCGTCGCGACCAGGGGGATCGAATTCGAACTCCGAGATCTGGACGGCCGGCAGCGGGGACGCGAAGCCACAGGCCGTGGCCGACCACAGACCACGTCCGGTGACTGCAGCTCCGTTGGCAGCGTCGACGAAACTGGGTTCGAGGGTGTGCCCGCTTTGTAGCGCCACTGCATGGCCCTCGGTGACCATTGCCAAGTTGACGTTCTCATCGGCAACGAGCGCATAGCTGAGGAGGCGCCCATACCGATCGGTTTCCTCGGCATCGGACACCAGCACGATCTCGCCGGGCATCAGCTTCTCGAGGGCCGATGCGGCGTCCTCGTGATAACACTCGTCTCTCTCGGGGGCGTTGATGCCGAGCAACCGGACCTCGACGATTGTCCCGTCGGCGAGCATCGCCTCGAACGAGTCACCGTCGAGGATCCTGAAGATCACTGCGGTCACCCCGCCAGCAGCGTCGAGATCGGGAACGCCGGCGGTGACGGCGGTGCCGTTCTGCGAACAGCTTGGGAGGGCGAGAAGGAGTGATGCAACGGTGACGACCCTGCGGAACATGCTCCTGCACGGTAGTGCCGGTAGCAGGGTGACCGGCGGCTAGGCGAATAAGGGCAAGATCTCGAATTCTTCCCCCAGCACCAGGTCCGCTGGGGCCCCTAGCCAATCCGCCAGGATCGAAGCGTAGAGCGATCGATAGTCGACGGTGTGGCTCAGGTTGCCCCGCCGGTCGAGACTAGAGAGGCTGGGCGATTCCCCGTAGCGGCCGCCGGCCACGGGTGTACCGACGACGAAGTGACTTGCCGCCGTTCCGTGGTCTGTACCGCTTCCGTTGAATGCGGGTCGCCGACCAAACTCTGATGTTGTCACAACCAGGGTCCGGTCAGCGACGCCTGCCGACTCGATCGCAGCGAAGAGAGTGCGCAGGGCGGTATCGAGCTGCTCCATCATGTCCCCGTGGCGATTCTGCTGGCCTTCGTGCGTGTCGAAGTCTCCCCACCCGTGGATGTAGATCACGCGGGGGGCAGCCGGGCTGGTCACCAGAGCTGCCGCAACTTCGATCGACTGTTCGAGGTTGCCGCGTTGTTGTCCCCGCGGCGCCCCGGTCGAGCTCACACTGGGGGCGCCGAGCAGATCGTTCATGGTCGTTTGAGCTCGAGCCGTAGCTGAGATGGCTCGCCGCACGAGGTCGAGAGTGGTGTCGCTGTCGAATTGTGCAGGAGCAAAGCCCTGCCACATCCCGACGAGCTCATCGCGGCTATCGACCCATGCGGGGATGCGTGGAGAAAGCCCGGTCATGTCTTGAACGCTTGTCTGGAATGCGGTGTCACCCAGCAATGCCGGAGTCGGTCCGGGGCCGATGGCAACGCCGGCAAGAGGATCCTCTGTACCGACGGTGGCGTCGAGGTAGCGTCCGAGCCATCCGGTTGCCGTCGAGCCTGCGGCATGTCCAGACCACCAGGTAGCCATGGAGGCAAAGTGGGACAGGTCCGGATCGGGATAGCCGATGCCGTCCACGATCGCCACATCGCCTGTGGCATATCGTTCCGCAAGGAATCCAAGAGCAGGATGGAGACCAACTTCACCGTCGAGGTCGATCGGGTCTTGCAGTGCGAGATCGCCGCGTAAGTCGAAGTATCGGGCTGAGCCATGCGGCACCACCGTGTTGAGGCCGTCGTTGCCGCCTCCCATCTCGATTACGACGAGCGTCCTGTTGCCGCTCGAGGGAATCGTTCCGCCGGGAATCGTCGTCGTGGTCGCGGAGGTCGTGGTCGTTGTTGCATTTGAGCCGACAGGGGGGATGCCATTGCCGGCCGGATTCCGACCCCAGACGCTGATCCCGTATGCACCGGCGGATGCCACCGCCACAGTTGCCCCCAGTCCGGCGAGGAACCGGCGACGGGTCACACTCGTGCATTTACTCAGGGGATAGGGCGAGTCACTCATACGACGTGATACTCCGGTGAGTTGATAGCAAGGGCGGTGCGCGTCCCGCCGGGTGGGGCCGCGTCTACTACCCGTCGGCTCTGCTCGGAGATGTCATAGAGTCCGAGACGGTTCATGAGGTCGGGGGTTGACAGCTCGGGAATGGACTCCGGAATCAGAGCCACGAAATCGAACGTATGGATCATGCGGTGGGGGTCGAGGAGACGGGGTCCCTCGGGGAAACCAGCAACGCTCGGGGGCACGAACGGGATGTAGCTCATCGTGCGGAGGGTGCTTTCGAGACCTCCTGCGACCCGCCCACCACCACCGAAAGCCTGGACGATGCCCACCGCCTTCTCGAGGGGTGAACGTATCCTGGCCCTAATCGCCTCCTCGGAGAGGAAACCTGAATCATCCACGATTGCTTCCACGAGAGCCATGACTGAGTAGTCGCGGCGGAAGACGGCCGCAATACGCTGTTCGGTAGCAGGATCGGGCCAGAATCCGATGAGTTCGTGGAATAGCTTCGCGCCGACATGCGCGGCCGTACTCTCGTGCTCGAGCAGAACGTCAATGGCATCGGTGGCGTCGAGGTCGCCGGTCGTTCCGAGCAAAGTCTTGCTGCCCGAATCGTGACGGAACGGGACGAACCGGGCGGACCACGGCTCTCCATCGAAGAACCGTTCGGCCCGGCCGCCGGCACGCAGCACAATCCACCCGGTGAACGCCCGAGAGGCTGCCAGCACGTCGTCCTCGGTGTAGTTGCCCCGTCCAAGCGTGAAGAGCTCCATCACTTCTCGGCCGAAGTTCTCGTTCAGTGCGTCCGCCGCGTTCTGGGTTCCGTCGAGATAGATGAGCATGGCCGGGTCGACAGCGATGGCGTGGAGCAGGTCGGCGAAACTTCCGGTGGCATGCCGCCGGACCGTCAGATGCTGCAGGTACATGAGGTACGGAACCTTGACCTTGCGCAGATCGGTAGCGAAATGGTCGTGCCAAAACCAGACCAGCCGTTCCTCGATGCGGCGTGGGCTGGAAACGAGCTGTTCGAGCCAGTGAGCCAGCACGATCCGGGTCTGGGAACGGTCGCGGATCGCGTCTTCGTCCAGCGGCGGGTCCAGCTCAGGGGTCTCGATGGCTGCGCTCGAAAGGTCGAGCGCAGCCGCGATTGCATCCTCGGCGCTGTCGACCGATTGGATCAGGTCGGGCTGGCTTCCGTAACCCAATCGCCTGAAGACATGAGAAATGCGTTCCTGCTCCGATGCCATGACGGCATCATCCGCAACGTCTGTTAGGGGAGTGTTAGGAGTGCTTTCGGGGTCTGTAGTTCCTACGGCTCAATCGGGAGATCCTCGCGGGCCCAAGCCTGGATGCCGCCGTCGAGTTCGTAGACCTCGACAAAGCCAATCGAGTCCATCAGCGGGAGGGTGTTGCCGGAGCGGTTTCCGGAATTGCAGTACATGACGTATGGCAAGTTCGGATCGAGTTCACCGAGGCGCTGCTCGAAATCGGCCGCGTAGTAGTCGACGTTGATCGCCCCGGCGATGCGGCCGGCGGCGAATTCGTCCGGCGTGCGGATGTCGAGGATCACCAACCCTTCCGGAGGAGACTTCAGGATCTCATGTACTTCGGGGGCGGAAGCAAGGGCGAGTTCGGTGTCCGTGGCCGTTGAACCGCAGGCCGCTAGCGCCAGAACCAGAGCCAGTGTGATAGCGAGGGCGGGTCTCAGGGTGGATTTCGGCATCAGGCGAGACCGATCTTCGTCAGGCCGCCGGCGAGATTGGCGACGTCGGTGAATCCGTTGCGGACGAGGAATTGGGCCGCCACCTGGCTGCGGTTTCCGGCGCGGCACACAACCAATACGGGCGTATCGGGGTCGAGCCTGCCGAGACTCGCCGGTAGGAAAGACATCGAGATCGTGGTGCTTTCGGGAAGTGTGCCCATTGCCCACTCCATCGGTTCCCGCACGTCGAGAAGCGTGCCGCCGGTTCTGTCTTTCCATTCCTGCCAGCGGTGTGCCGGCACCTGTTCGATTGTGCTCATTCGGGGACGAAACACCCAGACTCCTGATGATGTGCGCCGGGCAATCTAACACAATCGTATGCGCCTGTGTGCATGTTTTACCCTCCCCCTCCTGTTCTGGCGTACTTAGGCGGCGTACATAGCCGTGGTTGTCCGCAAGAACGGGTTTGGGGGTGATTACATTGCAGACTGACGGCGTCCCGAGAAGGAGTCCCCATGGCGTTGCAGTATCACCTCAAGATCGATGAGGGTGACGTCGCCCCCTATGTCCTGCTCCCGGGCGATCCGGGGCGGGTGGAAACCGTCGCTTCGTTCTGGGACGAGGCGCACCACGTCGCGACCAACCGGGAGTACGTCACCTATACCGGAACGTACAAGGGCGTACCGATCAGCTGCACCTCGACCGGGATTGGGGCGCCTTCGACGGCGATTGCGATCGAAGAACTTGCTCGCTGTGGCGTCAACACGTTCTTCCGGATTGGGACCTGCGGGACGTTTCTCGACCATGTTGCCAACGGTGACATGGCGATCTTCGACTCGGCAATGCGGCTCGAGGGTGCATCCCACGGCTACGCCCCACCGGAGTACCCGGCCGTGGCTGATCACCGACTGGTTGCCGCTGCGGCCGCGGCGGCGGAGGGACTCGGGTATCCGTATCACATCGGAACCACCCGCACCGCCGACACCTTCTACGCCAGGCATCCTCGGCCGGGCTCGTCCTTCGGCGACTTCTGGCAAAGCTGGTGGCAACACCACTTCGAGGACTTGAAGCGGCTCAACGTCGTCGGCGCCGAGATGGAGGCCGCGCTGATTCTGGTTCTAGCCCGGGTCTGGGGCCTGCGTGCCGGAGGCGCCGCCGTTGTCGTGGACAATGTCTTGGAGGTGAGCGGCGAATCCGGAGAGTTCGATCCCGAGGAACAGTTCGTTCACGGTGCAGAGCCCATCGAGAAGCTCTCCCGGTTGGGTTGCGAGACCATCAGGCACATTCACGAGGCGGATCAAGCATGACAGAGGGCGAGCGCGCAACGCACCCGCCCTCCGGCAAGAAGCTGGATTCGGACCTAGTGCCGGAACTGCTCTTCTTCGGTTGAGCCTTCGAGCGCAAGCGTCGAAGCGGTTCCGCCGCTGATCGTGGTTGCCACCGTGTCGAAGTAGCCGGCACCGACCTCGCGCTGGTGGCGCGTTGCGGTGTATCCCTGATCCTCGATCGCAAACTCATGCTCTTGTAGCTTGACGTATGCGGTCATACCTTCAGCGGCGTAGCCCTTCGCCAGGTCGAACATGGTTGCGTTCAGCGCATGGAAGCCGGCCAGTGTGATGAACTGGAACCGGTAGCCCATAGCTCCGAGTTCCTTCTGGAAGGAGGCAATCGTTGCGTCGTCGAGGTGCGCCTTCCAGTTGAACGACGGCGAACAGTTGTAGGCCAGCATCTTGTCCGGATACTCGGCCTTGATCGCGTCTGCGAACCTGGCGGCTTCGTCTAGATCCGGGTGGCTGGTCTCGCACCAGATGAGGTCGGAATACGGGGCGTAGGCGAGTCCGCGGGAGATGGCGGCATCCATGCCGTTCTTGACCGTGAAGAAGCCCTCGGCGGTGCGTTCACCGGTGACGAACTGCCGGTCGCGTTCGTCGACATCGTTGGTGAGGAGGGTTGCTGCCAGCGAATCGGTGCGAGCGACAACGATCGTCGGGACGTCGAGGACGTCTGCCGCGAGTCGCGCCGACAACAGGGTCCGTACGTGCTGGGACGTCGGGATGAGGACCTTGCCGCCCATGTGCCCGCACTTCTTTTCCGCCGCGAGTTGGTCCTCGTAGTGGATCCCCGCGGCCCCGGCTGCGATGAATGCCTTTGCCAGTTCGAAGGCGTTCAGCGTGCCACCGAAGCCTGCCTCGGCATCGGCGACAATCGGCAGCATGTAGTCGTGGTCGCGGCTGCCCTCGGCCCACTCGATCTCGTCCATGCGGACGAACGCGTTGTTGATGCGCCGCACCAGAGCGGGCGCCGAGTTGGCCGGGTACAGGGATTGATCCGGATAGATCTGCTCCGAGAGGTTGGCATCACCGGCCACTTGCCAGCCTGAGAGGTAGATGGCCTTGAGCCCGGCCTTGGCCATCTGTACCGCCTGCATGCCCGACAACGCTCCCAGCGCGTTGATGTAGTCCTCCGACTCGAGGAGCTTCCAGAGGCGCTCGGCACCGCGCCTTGCGATGGTTTGCTCGACGTTGAACGAACCCTGAAGCCGTACTACGTCTTCGGGCGTGTAGTCGCGTTGGATCCCTTTCCAGCGGGGGTTCGTTTCCCAGTCTGTGCGGATTGCCTCTACTCGTTGCTCGAAAGTCGCCACGTTCATTCCTCCGTGTGTCGTCGAGTTTCTCAGTCGATCAGTTCGTATGCGGGAAGTGTCAGGAATTCTGGGAACTGGGGGTTGATGGCCACATCCTCCAGTAGCTTGCGGGCCTCCTCGAATCGTCCGATCTTGTAGTTGTCCTCGCCGAATTCGGCTCTCATCCGCGCCAGTTCTTCGTCTGCAATCCGGTGGATTGTCTCTGCGGTGATCGGCGTCCCCTCGACGGTGGTGACGTCGTTGTGCAGCCATTGCCAAAGCTGCGACCGCGAAATCTCCGCTGTGGCCGCGTCCTCCATGAGGTTGTAGATACCGGCGGCACCGTTGCCGCGAAGCCACGAAGCCAGATACTGGATTGCGACATCGACGTTCATGCGCACTCCGCCGTCGGTGATCGTGCCGCCCGCAACGGTCACGTCGAGCAATGCTCGTGCATCCGGGATCACGTCATCACGTTGCTTGTCGATTTGGTGTGGGTTGTCGCCGAGCACCTCATCAAAGACCTCCGTCGCAAGCGGTACCAGGTCTGGATGAGCTACCCACGTGCCGTCGTGACCATTGCGGGACTCGAGTTCCTTGTCTTCGCGCACCTTGGCGAAGGCGCGCCGGTTGATTGCCTCGTCCCGCCTGCTTGGGATGAACGCCGCCATACCACCCATGGCATGGGCGCCACGTTTGTGACAGGTCTTGATGAGGAGCTCGGTGTAGGCCTTCATGAACGGCACCGTCATTGTCACCTGGGCGCGGTCGGGGAGAAGCATGTCGCCGCGGTTGCGGAACTTCTTGATCAGTGAAAACTGGTAGTCCCAGCGACCTGCGTTGAGGCCGGACGAATGGTCGCGCAGCTCGTAGAGAATCTCTTCCATCTCGAATGCGGCCAGAATCGTCTCGATGAGGACCGTCGCCCGTATGGTCCCTTGTGGGATCCCGAGCATTTCTTGAGCGGCGACGAAGACGTCGTTCCACAAACGGGCCTCGAGGTGGCTTTCCAGTTTCGGTAGATAGAAGTAAGGACCGCTGCCACGCTCCATGAGCTCAGCGGCGTTGTGGAAGAAATACAGCCCGAAGTCGAACAGGCTGCCGGAGATCGGAATGCCGTCGATGAGTACGTGTTTCTCCAACAGATGCCAGCCGCGGGGCCGCACCAGAAGAGTGGCCACCTCAGGGTTGAGGCGATACTCCCGGCCGTCCGGAGCATCGAATTCGATGGTGCGCTGGATCGCGTCCATGAGGTTGATCTGGCCGTCGATCATGTTGGTCCACGTGGGTGAGGCGCTGTCTTCGAAGTCGGCCATGAACACCCGCGCCCCCGAGTTGAGAGCATTGATCATCATCTTGCGCTCGACAGGTCCGGTGATCTCGACCCGCCGATCCATCAAGTCGGGCGGAGGGGCAGCGACCTGCCAGTCGCGTTCTCGGATTCCTGCGGTTTCCGGCAGGAAATCGGGCATCTCTCCGCCATCGAGCTTTTGCTGTCGGATTGCCCTCTCTGCCAGCAGGCTTTCCCTGCGCATGTTGAAGCGGTGGTGCAGCTCTTCGACAAAGGAAAGCGCCTCCGCGGTGAGTACCTCGTCGAAGCGTTCGTTCTCTGGACCCAAGATCTCAACGGCCATCTCTGCTCCCCTTTGTGCTGTGCCAATTCCACCATCCGGTACGGTGCAGGCAAACCCTGCGATGGGTAAGATCAGTAGAAATTATCGGCAACAACATCTATTGTCGTGATTCATGCCACAAGACAGCATTGATCCTCTCATCCTTGGTCACCGGGTCCGCTACTTCCGGCGCCTCGGCGGGCTGACGCTCGATCAACTGGGCGCAGCGGTCGGCAAGCCTGCCCCCTATCTCTCGATGCTGGAGAACGGGAGGCGAGAACCTCGACTGGGTCTCATCAACGCCCTGGCGGAGGCGCTGGATGTGGGAGCGGGCGATCTGCTGCTTCAGGAGCCCCCGACCAAGAGATCTCGGCTCGAGATTGGGGTCGCCAAAGCGCAGGACGATCCGGTGTATCGCGATCTCGAGCTACCCCTACTGAAACCAAACGCCCGACTGCCCGATACCGCACTAGAACACATCTTGGGGCTCTACGCAGAACTGAAAGGGCGCGCTCAGGCGACGATGGCGACTCGGGAGGAGGCCCGTATCGCCAACTCAGAGCTGCGTGCGGAAATGCGCGACCGCGGTAACTACTTCGCCGAGATAGAGAAGATTGCCGCAGAGGCCGTTGTTGGAGCCGGCTACACCGGTGGCGGGTTCACCGAAGGAACCATCCAGGCGATGGCTGCGCTCTTCGGGTTCACCGTGCACCGTTCCCGGGAGCTTCCTTCGGCGGTGCGCTCGCTGACCGATTTGCGCAACCGGCGTATCTACATCCCGCAGCGAGATTCGATCTCGGTCCGGGCCAGTCGCTCGGTTGTCCTGCAGACGCTGGGACACTTTGCGCTCGATCACCCCGAACCACGGGACTTTGCCGAATTCCTCAGACAGCGAGTTGAATCGAACTACTTCGCGGGTGCGGCGTTGATGCCGGAGGTCTCGCTCGTACCCTTCCTGCAGAGGGCCAAGGCCGACCGAGATCTTGCGGTCGAGGACGTTCGCGACGCCTTCTATGTCTCCTACGAGATGGCTGCGCACCGCTTCACCAACCTGGTTACTCACCATCTCGGTCTGCCTGTGCACTTCGTCCGCTCCGACGAGCTTGGCATCATCTGGAAGGCGTACGAGAACAACGGAGTGCCGTTTCCTCGCAACTCCGTGGGTGCTATCGAAGGCCAGCGGCTGTGTCGGGAGTGGGGTACGCGGCAGGTATTCCGTTCGGTTGATAGGTATTCGATCCACCATCAATACACGGACACTCCGGCCGGCACGTTCTGGTGTAGCACCCGCGTCGACGACACCCGTCAGCCGCCCCATGCCATCACCATCGGAGTGCTGTTCCGTGACGCGCAATACTTCAGGGGACGGGAAACCGATCATCGCTCGGTCTCGAAGTGCCCCGATGGGATCTGCTGCCGGCGGCCGACTCACGAACTTGCCGAGCGCTGGGAAGGCTGGGCGTTTCCGTCCGTTCGACCCAATAGCCACGTTCTCGCTGCCATGCCCGTAGAAACGATCCCAGGGGTCGACACCACCGAGATCTACGAGTTCCTCGACCGGCACGCCGACCAGGCCTAGCGGGTCGCGGATTTGTTCCCCCAACGCACCAGCACCTGGCTAGCTTTGAGGGTGTGATCCCTCTACCGAGTTCACCCAGCCGTCAGACGGTTGTCGTTCTGGGTTCAATATCGCTTGGTAGCTTCATGGAGATCATCGTGTAAGGAGGAGCTTGCACAACCACGGCGGTCCTCCCACTGGCTGGGGGACCAGGAAGGGGATGAGTTGAAGAGATCACTAACTCTCATAAGTGCGCTGGCACTGCTGGTCCCGCTGCTGGCGTTAGGGCCAGCCGCAGGAGCTGCTGACGACTCGGCGCAATTCCATGCCACCCTGTCGGGGGCAAACCAGACGACGCCGGTAACAACGGATGCGTTCGGATCTGCCGGGTTCTCCTGGAGCGCCGACGGCACGAGTATGGACTACGTCGTAATCGCCGGTGATCTCGTTGACGCCACGGCGGCCCACATTCACAGCGGGGCAGCGGGTGCCAACGGCCCGGTGCTGGTTTCGCTCTTCGGGCCACACACCGGCCTGGATGTCGATGGGGTGTTGCGGCGCGGCACGATAACTGCAGCCGATCTTGCCTCAGGCACCATGGCCGACTTGGCGACGGCGATGCGGGCCGGCACGACGTACGTCAATGTCCACACGGTTGCCAATCCGGCTGGAGAGATCCGCGGCCAGATCGAGGGCCTAGACACGTTCACCGGTGATCGTTTCACCGACGACGACGGCAACATTCACGAAGCCAACATCGAGCTGATTGCCTCCGCCGGGATCACGCTGGGGAATAATCCTCCGGACTACGACGAGTTCGGCCCGGACGCTCCAGTGACCCGGGGCCAGATGGCTGCCTTCCTGACGAGGGCGTTTGGCCTGCCGGCATCAACAACGGACTTCTTCACCGACGACGACACCTCGATCTTCGAGGACAACATCAACGCAGTGGCAGCGGCTGGAATCACCTTCGGGTGCAACCCGCCGGCGAACGACAACTTCTGCCCGAATGACACGGTCACCAGGGGCCAAATGGCCACCTTCCTGGCCCGGGCTCTCGGTCTCGCAGCTGCACCGTTGGATCTGTTCACGGATGACTCGACGAGTGTTCACGAGGGAAGCATCAACGCGATCCGGTGGGCAGGCGTGTCGGTGGGGTGCAATCCACCCGCTGCCGACAAGTTCTGCGTCTACGACGACGTGTCACGGGCGCAAATGGCAACCTTCCTGGCGCGAGCCTTCGGCTGGAGCAGCCTGGATCCGCTGCATGCGTTGACGATCATGCACAACAACGACGGCGAGTCCGAGTTGCTGGATGACGACGGTGTCGGTGGTGTGGCTCGGTTCCAGACGGTGCTCGACGACCTGCGGGCCGCCACGGCCGGCAACGAGATCGGGACGATCCTGCTCTCGTCTGGCGACAACTTCCTCGCCGGGCCTGAGTTCAGCGCCAGTGAAACGCTGGGCACTTGGTTCGACACGATCGCTCTCGAAGCCTTCGGATACGATGCCGTCCAGCTGGGCAACCACGACTTCGACTTCGGTCCGGACGTGCTTGTCGACTTCATCAATTCCTACGGTGTGCCACCCACGTATCTGAGTTCGAACCTCGACTTCAGTAACGAACCGGGTCTTGATGCTTTGGTGACTGCCGGCACGATCAAGCCGAGCACGATGCTCGACGTGAACGGTTACAAGATTGGTGTTGTCGGGGCGACGACCCCCGAGATCACTTCGATATCGAGCCCACGTAACGTGATCGTCGACACCGATGTCGCCGGCAACGTCCAGACCGAGATTGATCTTCTCGAGGCGGCCGGTGCCAACATCATCATCGTCATCAGCCATTTGCAGGGTGTTGATGAAGATCAGGCGCTGGCAGCCGAGCTGTCCGGCGTCGACATCATGATCGCCGGCGGTGGCGACGAGTTGCTGGCAAATGCGGATACGACGCTCATCCCCGGTGACGAGGAAGATCTGTTCGGTCCATACCCGCTTTGGGCAGACAACATGGACGGCACGCCGGTACCAATTGTCACCACCAGCGGCCAATATCGCTACCTGGGCAATCTGACCGTTGCCTTCACTGCGAACGGCACGCTGGCCGGCGTCGACACCGGTAGCGGTCCGATCGCGGTGATGAGCCAAGCCCAGGATCCGACGCTGCTTGCGAGCGTCGAGACTCCTGTTTCCGACCATCTGTCGGATTTGGCCACCACCGTGATTGGTACCTCGGCGGTCGACCTGGACGGCCGGCGCAGCACGGTTCGGACGATGGAGTCGAACCTGGGCAACCTTGCCGCGGATTCGTTGCTGTGGCAGGCCACCCAGCTGGCTCCCGGCTTTGGAGTTGCCACGCCGGATGTTGCTCTCCAAAACGGCGGCGGGATGCGCAACGACGCCATTATCCCGGCCGGTGATATCACCGAGCTGGATACGTTCGACGTGTTGCCGTTCCCCAACTTCGTGACCGTGATCCCGGACATACCGAGATCGCAGTTCAAGGAGATTCTGGAGAATGCGGTGTCTCGAGTCGAGGATGTGAGCGGCCGCTTCGCACAGGTGGCCGGTTTCAGCTTCACGTACGACCCGACCGGCACGGCGCAAGTAGTTGACGACGATGGCAACGTGCTCACGCCGGGGACCCGGGTGACGGAAGTGACCTTGGATGGCGGAACGCAGATCGTGACGGGCGGCAACGTTGTTGCCGGCGCAGATCTGACTATCGCCACCATCGACTTCCTGGCGCGCGGCGGCGACCAATACCCGTATCGAGACGCCCCGATCACGCTGCTTGGTGTCAGCTATCAGCAAGCGCTCAGCAACTTCATCCAGAACTCGTTGGGCGGCACCATTTCGGCAACCGACTATCCAGAAGGCGGTGAAGGGAGGATCACCGCCCTGTAGAACCATCACTACAACCGCAGGCGGAGCCCGGTCCCAACGGGGCCGGGCTCCTGCCTATACAAATGCCCGGCATGGTGTCGTACCACACGCCTACAGTGGCTCCATGATTCCCATGGTGGCCGTCGAGATCCCGTTGGTCGGGGATGTTCGTCACAAGAACTGGGCAAAGGTCGTCGCAGGTGTCGATGAAACCAAGTCGTCCGGTTGGGCCTACGACGGAGAGTTCATTGCCGCCGGGGGGGTGCAGGATGTGCCGGTCGGATCGATCGTGATGGTCTATGGCGAGAAGGGGTCGAGGGCCAATCCGCAGATGGAAGCCAGGGTTTTCGTTGCGAATGACGATGGGACCTTGACCCACGAGCAGACCGCAACCGGGCGCGCCTGGGCACGGACCCTGCGGGACCGAGTAGCGGAGTTGCTCGCCGACGCCGCCCAGGGTTCGCCTGGTGGCGTGGCATGGGACCCCGGCATCATGAAGTACAGCGACGAAGCAATCTACGAAGAGTTTCGTCGCCGAGAGCTGTAGGAGGGAGCATTGCCGTACGCAGAGGTCAACGACACACGCCTTCACATCCGGCAGAACGGTTCCGGTGCCGTGGCCCTGTTCATCCACGGCTTTCCGCTTGATTCGACCATGTGGATCGAGCAGCTTGCGGACCTTGGTGATGTCAGGCGGTGCATCGCTCCCGACCTGCGCGGTTTCGGTAGGTCGGCACCGGTAACGGGGGCTCCACTAACGATGGAGCGGCATGCCGAGGATTTGGCGGCAGTGTTGGATCTCGTCTCCGCGGAGCAGGCAGATGTCATCGGCTTGTCGATGGGCGGTTACGTAGCGCTGGCTTTCGCCGATTCCTACCCGGATCGGGTGCGTTCGCTGGCGCTGATCGACACTCGCGCTGGAGCCGACGCCCCTGAGGCGAAGGCAGGACGCGACGCCATGGCCGTCAGGCTGCTCGACGAAGGCCGGGCGTCGATCGCCGACGCCATGGATACCGGCCTGCTGAGCCCCGATTCGGGAATTGCGGTGCGGGCGCGGCTGCGGTCGATGATCGAAAGCTGTCCCTACGAGACCATTGTCGGTGCACTTGCGGGGATGCGGGATCGGCCGGACCGGACTGCGGTGTTGCGAGCAGTGTCCGTTCCCGCAGCGGTCATCGTCGGCGAGCAGGATGCGGTCACTCCTCCTGCCGAAGCCGAGTTGATGGCGGCGGCATTCCAGGATGCGACTCTGACCGTGGTGCCCGGAGCCGGCCATATGACGCCGATCGAACAGCCGGTGGCGGTCAACGAGGTGCTGCGCACCCTGTTCGCCCGCACCGCCGGAGCGACGGCATAGCGACACGTGAGCCGGCTATCTCTGCGCCGGACCGTGGTCTTGCGACGCGGCGGCAGGGTTCCGTACCCTGCACGACTGTTGGCTGATGATCGAGGAGACGACTGGTGAAGAATGACCAACGCACCATCTTTGGATGGGCGATGTACGACTGGGCCAACTCGGCCTACATCACGATCTTTGGTGCGGTCATTGGTGCATTCTTCACCGGGACGATCATGCCCGATGACCGGTACTGGGGTTTGTCCGGCGAGGCGCTGTTCTCGATTCTCGTCGGTCTAGGCAGCATCCTTCTGATGCTGGCCATGCCGGTATTGGGCGCAATGGCTGACTATGCGGAAGCCAAGAAGCGCTATCTGCGCGGGTTCATGCTGCTCGGCTCGGCTTTTGTGCTGATCACGCCCTTCATTCCCGACGGGCAAGTTCCGCTGTTTCTGCTGGTCACCCTCGTGGGGCAGTTCGGGTTTGTTGCCGCCAACGTCTTCTACGACGGTTTCCTGCCCGAGATTGCGTCGGACGACACCATCGACAAAGTGTCGTCGAAGGGATTCGCTCTCGGATACCTCGGCGGCGGAATCTACCTCGTGTTTGCGCTGGCGCTCATCATGCTCTCCAGCGACGAGGCCGGGGCCTCATTCACAGAGTCGCTGGCGGCCCGAATCGGCATCTTCGGCTCGGGAGTGTGGTGGATTGGGTTCTCCGTCTTCTCCTTGAAGCGGCTCCCCGCCGACGGCCCTGCTCCCGCGGAACAGATGGGGCTGCGCGACTACGTTGCGATCGGCTTTGGACGGACTGTCAGCACAACAAGGAAACTACGCACCTTTCCGCAGTTGCTGTTGTTCGTGTTGGCGTTCATCGTCTACAACTCGGGGACCGGTACGGTTATCGCGGTCTCCGGGCCATACGCAGAGGACACCCTCAACCTCGAGCTCGAGACAATTGCCCTGGCCTTTCTCGTCGTACAGTTCATCGCCTTCTTCGGCGCCTTGATGTTCGGCATCATCGCCGGGCGCACCGGCCCGAAGCGGGCGGTGATGATCACGCTGGTCGTGTGGACCGGTCTTGCGGTCATGGCCTTCTTCCTTCCCGAGGGTTCCGATGTGGGCTTCCTTCTCCTCGCTGCGATCGTCGGATTCGTCCTCGGCGGCGTGCAAGCGTTGTCTCGCTCCCTGTACGGGACGATGATTCCCGAAGAGGCGTCGGCGGAGTTCTTCGGCTTCTTCTCCGTCTTCTCCAAGTTATCCGGCATCGGGCCCCTCGTGTTTGGAGCCATCAGCGCCATGACCGGATCCGGGCGCGCTGCAATCCTCTCAGTGGCGGCGTTCTTCCTGGTGGGTCTGGCGATGCTGTCCCGGGTGGACATCGAAGAGGCCCGGGCGTCGCGGGAACGCTGGTCTTTCGAGGGAGCGCAGACCCAAACTGACGACGCCCCGGCTTAAACATGCGGCACGACTAGCGTCGCAGCATGCGGTTGATGCTGTTGCTGATGGGGCTTGCGTTGCTGGTGCTCGCATGCAGCGATACGGACGTGGGGGAGCAGGTTCCGGTCACGCTGCTGCCAACCGAGACGACGGCAGTGTCAACAACGACGACTCCGCCGTCCCCGGCATCCCCCGGGGATGCAACGCCCACGACCGCGGCGACCACAACCTCGACAACCACCACAACCATGCCGGTCGGCTCGATCGATGACCTCACAATCGAGGCGGTTGAGTTCGCCACCGGCTTCAACCAACCGGTGCTGATGCTGCCTGCTCCCGGTCAGTCACGTCTCTATGTCGTTGAACAGCCTGGGTTGATCTGGGTCATCGACGCCGACGACGATCCCAATGTGTTTCTCGACATCTCCGACGACGTGAGGCTCGGCAGCGAACAGGGATTGCTCGGCTTGGCGTTCTCGCCCGAGTATGCCGAGAACGATCTGTTCTACATCCATTACACCGCCCGCAACGGTGACACGATGATCGAAGAGGTGAACGCTGCCAGCGGAATGCGGTCCGAGCTGCTCCGCGTTGACCAGCCCGCTGCCAACCACAACGGCGGAATGATCTCGTTCGGGCCGGACGGCAATCTGTGGATCGGACTCGGCGATGGCGGCGGAGCCAACGACCAATTCGGCCAAGGCCAGCGCAGCGACACCCTGCTAGGCACCATGCTCCGTATCGTGCCGGAATCAGGGCAGTATTCGATTCCGAGCGGGAACCTTGCCGGAGAGGTCTGGGCGATCGGTCTCCGCAACCCGTGGCGCTGGGCCTTCGACGGTGACGACCTCTGGATAGGCGATGTCGGTCAGAACCGGATCGAGGAGGTCGACGTTGTCGACTGGACCGACGGCTCGCGCAACTTTGGATGGTCGACGATGGAGGGTTCGGAGTGCTTCGGCGGCGGAAACTGCTCGAGTGAGGGTCTGGTCCTGCCCGTCTACGAGTATCCCCATTCCGAAGGCTGTTCCATCACCGGAGGCTTTGTGTACCGGGGTGCCGCGATGCCGGAGCTGGCAGGGCAATACCTGTTTGCCGACTATTGCGAAGGATGGGTGCGCAGTGTCGCCCGTGACGGCATCATGCGCGAGTGGCTGCCGGCCGATAGCTTCTCCGCGATCACGTCCTTTGGGGTGGACGCGGCCGGCGAAATCTACGTGGTCACCGCAGCAGGCTCGTTGTTCCGTCTGCAGAGAGCTGGATGACGTTCCCCGCGATCAACGCGCTACCGCCTAATCTTGGCGGGAGACACAGCCGAAACTCACCAGAGGGTCCGATGAGAATCGATGCGATGGAGGCTGCCTTGAAAGTGGCGGATGTGATGACAACTGATGTGCTGTCGGTTGCTCCAGATGACCGGCTCCGTCTTGCGGCCGGCCTCATGAGGGAGCACCGGATCAGCGGTCTACCGGTCGTCGAGGATGGCAAGGTCGTCGGGATCATCACGGAGTCGGATTTCCTCAACATTGCCGCCGAGACCCCGGACGGGGAGCGACACGGTTTCCTCGATGCCCTCTTTGGCGGTCACCGCGCCGCCCATCCCAGCACCCGCGTTGGTGAAGCCATGACTGAGGACCCCATAACGGTCCAGGCGTCCATGCCGGTCCGTGAAGCTGCCCGTCATATGAAGCGCCACAGAATCAAACGGGTACCGGTGGTCGACGAAGAGCAAGGGCTGGTAGGCATTCTCAGCAGAGCCGACATCATGAAGGTGTTTGTTCGCGACGATGTCGCCATTGCCGCCGATGTGACTGAGATTCTGCACCGTTACCGGTTTGATCACCAGGTCCAGGCTGAGACCAACGACGGCCGGATCGTCATCAGCGGCGAAGTCGAGCACCGTTCGGGTGCTGAACTCATCGAAGAGGTCTTGTTCCGAATCCTGGGTGTCATCGAGGTCGAGAACCAGGTCACCTGGGTTTACGACGACACCAGCGACCGCTGACCGGGTCAGTCGATCTGGTCGATGTCGTCGATCGCAGCCCGGAAAGCTGCGGCCTCTGCCCGCCGGGTCATGTCGAGCTTGTGGAGCAGTGCCGACACGTAGTTCTTGACGGTTTTCTCGGCAAGGTTGAGTTCGTCGGCAATCTGCCGATTAGTCAATCCATCAGCGATTAGCGAGAGGACCCTTCGCTCTTGCGGGGAGAGCCTCCGGAGCCGCTCGGCGAGATGGGCTTCGGCTCCGCCTCCGTCCAGAGCTGCTTGGGCACGGTCGTCGATGACCAGTTCTTCGCCCTGCATGACGCGCCGGATCGTGTCAACCAGTGAGTTGAGAGCCATCCGCTTGATCACGTAACCCGACGCCCCGGCCTCGATAGAGGAACGCAACAGTTCGAGATCGGCGTATGTGGTGAACATGATCACGCGGATCCCCGGATGGTTCTCCTTGATCTTGCGACAGGCGTCGATCCCGCTACATCCGTCGAGCCTGATGTCCATGAGGACAACATCTGGGGTCAGTTCATCGGCCGCGTTGACCGCAGCTTCGCAGGTGCCTGCCTCACCGACCAGAGTCATATCGCTCTGGTTGTCGATGTACGAGGCAACACCGGCGCGCACCACGAAATGATCGTCGACAACGAGTACCCGAATCGCCATTGCACGCATGACCCTACTGCGCCCGGGCGTCTCAAAAGCGCCATTGAGCAAGGAAGGCAGCCGCTACTCGTCGATCCAGTCCTCGGGCGGATACTTGGCTTCGCGATCAGCGATGCGGCGGGCCATATAGGCGGCTGCCTCATTGCGGTTGCGCAGTCCCAACTTCGCCAGCAGCCGCGATATGTAGTTCTTCACCGTCTTCTCGGCAAGGAACACCCGATCGGCTATCTCGCGGTTGGTCAACCCATCGGCAATCAGTTCGAGGATTCGAACCTCACGTTCCGATAGCTGCGAGAAAACGGGATCGCCGACACTCTGTCCCCGAATCTGGTTGAACAGCTTGGCCGTAGCTGCAGGATCGATGACCGATGCACCGTCCGAGACGCTGCGTACGGCGTCTACGATTCGATCGCCGTCGATTCTCTTCACGAGGTACCCGGAAGCGCCTGCCAGGATCGCTTCGTGCACCGTCTCCTCGTCGACGTGTGACGAGAGCATCAATACCTTGATGTCTGGGAAGCGTTCCACGATCGTGCGACAGGCTGCAACGCCGCTCATATCGGGGAGCCGCACATCCATCACCACGACGTCGGGAGAGTCGTACCCGGCGCGGCGGATTGCAGAAGCACCGCTGGCCGCTTCGCCTGCAACCTCGATGTCGTCCTGGGAGGTCAACAAGGCGCGCAACCCTTCCCTCACCACCGGATGATCATCTACAACGAGGACTCGCACGGTCACACCTCTTACAAGTTGGGTCCCGCAACGCACACGCTAACGAACCCCGGTGACCCGAGAACCCGGCCAATCGCCCCACAGGGGAGGACGTTCGGCCCCAAAGCCACGGGCGATTATCGTCCTCCGAATGGATTCGACGGCATCGCGGGAACGCTTCACGGAGCTACTGGATGCGGCGGCCCAGGTCTCTGAACAGGGAGAGTTGCACGGCCTGCTCGAGTCTCTGGTGGACATTGCCATGGGTCTCACCGGGGCCCGCTACGGGGCGTTGGGGGTTGTCGGTTCGCACGGGTTTTTGGTCGACTTCATCCATCGCGGAATCGAGCCGGAAGATGCCCAGAAGATCGGTCATCTCCCGCTGGGGCTTGGCGTCTTGGGAGCGATCACCCGCGGAGAGTCGGTGCGGACCGATGACGTGACCGCCCACCCGGATTCCACCGGGTTGCCGGACCACCATCCGAAGATGGGCCCGTTTCTCGGGGTGCCTTTGCGGACTCGCAACGAGGTCTTCGGGAACATCTATCTCGCCGACAAACCGGGAGGGTTCACTGAGGAAGACCAGGCCACGATCGAAACCTTGTCGATCATTGCAGGGTCCGCGGTGGCCAATGTGCGTGTGCACCGTCGATTGCGCGACGCCGCAGTCGCCGAAGACCGGGCGCGGATTGCCCGCGATGTTCACGACGACATCATCCAGGATCTGTTCGCCGTCGGGCTTTCGCTGCAAGGGCTGGCCGACTCGATGAAGGACGAGAACGATCGGGAGGTCGTGCGTACTCAGGTAGCGCGGGTGGACGACTGCATCACCTCCTTGCGACAGTTCATCTTCAACCTCAGACAGCCGACGACCCACACTCGCGATCTCGAGATCGAGATCAACGAGCTCGTCGAAGAACTGGCGGAGCCCTACTCGTCCGAGGTCGAGGTGGCGGTCGATGCGATGGTGGACGGCTTCAGCAATGACCTGGCCGATGCGGTGCTCCACATCATCAAAGAGGCAACCAGCAACGCCCTGCGCCATTCGGGTAGCCCGCTGGTACGGGTGCTCGTGACCGGCGGCTTTAACAACCTCTCGGTCTCGGTGATTGACCACGGGCAGGGCTTCGATGTCGGCGGCCAGCACGAAGGCATGGGTCTGACCAACCTCCAGCAGCGAGCAAATGACGTTGGCGGAGACCTCGCCGTGCAGAGCAGTGGTTCCGGAACCACCGTGACTCTGGTGCTCCCGATCACCTGAAACCTCCGGGAACAGGCGTCGAGCCTTGTTCCCAGAACAAAGGGACTCAGAAAGTGACTTTTGGGGACTTTCGTCCCACGGGCTAGGGACCATGGGTCCCGACATCGGTGCGGGTTGGGGATCTACGATGACGCCAGCCACCGGTGAGTCGCGGAGGCTGCCAAGAATGTCGTTGAGTGAGTGGGGAGGACCATGGCAACCGAAGCCGACAACGACAGCGAGGTCCAAGAGGAGTTCAAGCCTCGGGGCACCGTTGCGTTTGCAGCAGCTTTCGTAGTGGTACTGCTGCTGATGTGGTTCAGCATCTACATCATCATGCTGTCGCGAGGTACCACCATATGAGTACCCCCGAAACCACCCACGAGTCGATGCATGTTGATCCCGCCGAGCGAGCCTGGATTCGCACGTCGATCGTCGTTCTGGTCGTGTTCGCAATTTCGGTGACCATCGCCGGGTTCATGCTCGGGATTCAGGTGCCGACTACGGAACAGCGGGTCAACCCGCAGACGATCCAAGACGCCCCCCCTTGGTCCGAACCCGGGGTGCGCGAGATCGTCGCCGGCGAACAATACGAGGTATACGTTGTTGCCAAGCGCTTCTTCTTCGAACCCAACGCCATAGAGCTTCCTGCTGGTGCGGAAGTCACCTTCTATGTGACCTCCACCGACGTCCAGCATGGGTTCAGCATCCGAGACACCAACGTCAACTTCATGGTCATTCCCGGAGAGGTGTCGAAGCTCACGACGACCTTTGACGAACCGGGTGATTATCCCTACATCTGCACCGAGTACTGCGGTCTCGGTCACGCTGTCATGTTCGGCTCTGTAACGGTTACGCCGTAGGAGGGAGGTAGCAGTGCTTACAGATACCACGACAACTCCTGTCTACGAACTGACCAAGCCCGACAAGAAGTTCATCGGGTGGCATATCTTCTTTGCCGTTACGGCGTTGACGATCGGCAGTCTGTTCGGCCCGTTGCAAGCGTTGGAGCATGCGGGTGTCGACCTCTATCCCCGACTCGATTTTCTCTTTGTCGAGTTCAACGGAGTCAACTCCTACTACCAGGGTCTGACGCTCCACGGGGTGCTCAACGCCCTCATCTGGACGACGTTCTTCATCACCGGATTCACGACCCTGGTCGTAATACGCGGCCTGAAGCGACCGCTGGCGATGCCCCTACTCAACCGTATCGGCTTCTGGTCAATGGTCGCTGGTCTGGTTGTGGCTGCGATCCCGTTGTTGGGGAACAAGGCCACTGTTCTGTTCACTTTCTACCCGCCGATGCAGGCCGACAACCTGTTCTACATCGGGCTGGTGCTGGTGGTCGTTGGGAGTTGGATCGAAGGCTGGGGCTTCATGCTCACGTTGTGGCGCTGGCGAAAGGAGAACCCGGACACCAAGACCCCGTTCATCGTTCTCGCCGCAGTCATCAACGTGGTGCTTTGGCAGGTAGCCACTCTCGGAGTCGCAGTTGAGATTCTCGCCCTTATCCTTCCCCTTGGTTTCGGCTGGGTTTCCGGGATCGACCCTCAGCTGTCGCGTACGTTCTTCTGGTTCACCGGGCACCCGCTGGTCTATTTCTGGCTGCTGCCGGCATACATCTCCTGGTACGGGATGCTCCCCAAGCAGGCGGGCGGCAAGCTGTTCAGCGACTCGCTGGCGCGGCTGGCGTTCTGGTTGTTCCTGATACTCTCCACGCCGCTCGGTTTCCACCATCAGTTCGTTGACCCGGGTGTTCCCGCCGGGTGGAAGTACGTCCATTCGTTGCTGACGTTCGGGGTTGGCTTCCCGTCGCTGTTGACACTGTTCACCGTGGTCGCATCGCTCGAATATGCGGCTCGCAAGCGCGGCGGCAAGGGTCTCTTCGGGTGGATCCGCGCGCTGCCGTGGGGAGATGGGTCGGTGACCGCCCAATTGCTGGCGGGCATTCTCTTCATCTTCGGCGGCATCGGAGGCGTGGCCAACGCCTCCTACAACGTCAACCTCGTGCTGCACAACACGGCGTGGGTACCCGGGCACTTCCACCTCACGGTGGCTTCTGCGGTGACGCTGTCGTTCTTCGGCATCTGCTACTGGCTGGTCCCGCATATCACCGGCAAGCCGCTGTGGCGGCCGCAGCTGGCGTTGGCGAGCAGCTGGATCTACTTCGCCGGGATGTTGATCTTCTCGAACGCCATGCACACCGTCGGTCTCCTCGGCGCCCCACGCCGCGTGCCGCTCGGTCTGGCCCCCTACGTGCCTTCGGAGTGGAACGGGCACCTCTTCCGGGTCGCCGTCGGCGGGTCGATCATGTGGGTGGGTCTGATGCTGTTCGTGGTGGTCGTCGCAGTGACTGCGTTCCAGAGAAAGCGCCTGCCTGAGGGCGAGCATATCGATGTTCCCGTAGCTGAGTCGCTCGACGATCCCAACAAGGCGCCGGCGTGGCTCGATCGCTGGAAGCCGTGGCTGATTGCCATGGTGGTGTTGATCATTCTCGCCTACGGGCCGCAACTGATCGATCAGATAGCAGGCATAGAATCGACGTCTCCGGGATTCGCTCCCTAACAGTCGATTTCTAGAAGGCCTCGAGTGTGAAGGAAGACGACGAGTCTCCGTCGCCCATCGACGGACCGTCAGTTGACTGGCCGCTCCGCACCAAGAACAAGGTGCGGAGCGGTTTGCGCGCACTGGAACGGCTGACCTTGAAGCTGGAGCGTCCTGTCGACAAGGCTGTTGGAACTCCTCGCCTCAATCCGCTCTATCACACCGGGACGATCTCCGTCTTTCTGTTCGGCATCGTGCTGGTGACCGGTCTCTACCTCACTGCCTTCTTCCAGTACGGCTTCGAGGCCTCGTACGACTCCGTGACCCGGATGGAAGCCAACCCAGCCAACCGGCTCATCCGCGCCATCCATCGCTATGCGTCGATCGCGTTGGTAGTCACTTCTTTGTTGCACGGGTGGCGGACCTTCTTCCAGGATCGCTTCCGCGGAGCACGCTGGGTTGCTTGGGTCTCTGGTGTGGGGATGATGCTGATGCTCTGGGTGATCGGTGTCACCGGCTACTGGCTCATCTGGGACGAGCGA
>JASJAS010000026.1 GCA_030066875.1 Acidimicrobiia bacterium
GCGGTCATCAGGTCAACTACACGCATACGCTGCTACCTCCGCTGTGGTGTGGGTCCATTCTGGCAGGCCTGTGAGGTCCGATGCGGAATCGGCGCAGGTCGTTGCGGCGGTCAGAGCTCAGAGAGGACGTCGCGGCGCGACGGTAGCCAAGCACCGACAACAGGACGGACCTTGATTCGGGCATCAACAATGCTCAAACCATGTCCGGGCTCAGCGACCTTTACGGGGTTGAGATCCATCTCCATGATCTCCGGAAGGTCGGCCACCAGGGCGGAGACACGCAACAAGGCTTCGCGCACTGCAGCTACATCGCCGGCGGCTCCGCCCCGATATCCGGCCAGCAATTGCGCCGACTTGACTTCATCGATCATCTCGGCGGCATCTAGATCGGTGAGCGGATGGATCCTGAATGCGACGTCGCCGATGAGTTCGACAAAGACTCCGCCCAATCCAAAGACGATGAGCGGGCCGAAGTTGGGGTCCTCGGTCATCCCGATGAGAACCTCATGGCCGCCTTCCACGAACTGTTGGATCAAGACACCCTCAGGATCTGAGACCGCACTGGTAACCGCGGCGTAGGCGTCTCGCACAGCCATTTCGCCTTGGACGTTGAGCACCACGCCGCCCACGTCGGATTTGTGCAGGGCCGACTCGGCGATGACCTTGAGAACGACCGGGCCACCGAGAGCGGCAGCTTGGGCCACGGCTTCGTCCTCCGATGCCGCCACCGCAGACTTGGGCATTGCCAGGCCGTACGCATCCAGGACCGCCTCGACCTCGTCGGGATCGAGCCAGCCGGCAGCGTCGCGGTCGAGTGCCGTATCCACGATCGTCCGCGCCCGGGTACGGTCGAGATCGCGGAATTCCACAGGCGATCCTTCCTTCTTTTCCCGCCATTCGACGTACTCGACGGCCCTGGTGAGGGCCAGCGCAGCCGGCTCTGGGAAGGGGTAGGTAGGGATTCGCTTGTCGCCGCTGCTGAAGAGCTGCGCCGCACCCTCCGAACTCATATAGACAGTCAAGAAGGTCTTCTCCCCATGGTGACGGAATGCAGCGTCGCGGATGGCTACAGCCATCTCCTCGGCACCCTCCGGGGCCGCTGGAATGAAGATCGTGATGACGGCGTCGATCTCATTAGACGTGAGGAGGACCTCGATACAGGCGGCGTACTCCTCCGGCCCCGCCGAGGCAATCATGTCGACGGGATTGCCTACCGCGGCGTCCGCAGCCAGGAAGCCGCGAAGCTCGTCTTTCAGCTCGTCGGAGAACTCAACCACCTGCAGCCCGTTGGCCTCGAGAGCATCGACAGCGAGGATGCCCGGACCACCGGCGTTGGTGACGATTCCGATCCGCCGACCCTGGGGCAGGGGCTGGTTTGCGAGCAGTGCGGTCACGTCGAACAACTCAGTGAGGGTGTCGGTCCGAATGACCCCTGCCTGGCGAAACAAGGTGTCGACTGCAACGTCGAGGCTGGCCAGCGAACCCGTGTGGCTCGACGCCGCCCTTGCTCCGGCCGCGGTCCGCCCCGACTTGACGGCCACAATCGGCTTCTGTTTGGCAATCCGCCGCGCCGCCCTGGCAAACCTGCGGGGATTACCGAAAGACTCCATGTACAGGAGGATCACATCGGTACCCGGATCGGATTCCCAATAGAGCAGTAGATCATCGCCGGAAACGTCCGGCTGGTTGCCGATCGAGATGAAGGTCGAGATCCCGATATTGAGCTCGGTTGCGTAATCCAGGATGGCAACCCCGAGCGCGCCGCTCTGGCTGGACATAGCAACGTTGCCCGGCGGTGGTGACAGCGGTCCGAATTGGCCGTTCATGCTGATAGCGGAATCCATGTTGATGAGGCCCATGCAGTTGGGCCCGACCAGGCGCATCCCGGCTCCACGGACGATCCGCATCAGCTCTTCCTCGAGCGCGGCACCCTCCTCCCCGGTTTCCGAAAACCCGGCGCTGATAACAACGAGACCGCGCACACCCTTTTCGACACACTCGCGGGCAACGGCGGTCACAAAGCGCGAAGGAACCACGATGAACGCCAGATCCACACGATCCGGCACATCCAGAATCGAAGGGTAAGCCTTGACCGACCGCACAACGTCGGCCTTGGGATTCACCGGAAAGACGGGCCCGGTGTAGTCGCCGTTGAGCAGGTTGTTGAAGAGACGGCCACCGATAGACAACGGTTCGCGGCTGGCCCCGATCACCGCGATTCCGTTGGGGAAAAACACAGGCATCAACGAGGCGGCGATTGCCAGCTGCTCGTCGACCTCATCCGCTTTGTCCAGACCGGGCGTGTCGGTGGTTGGGAATTCAACCGTGTAGAGACCCGCATCCGGTTCCCGCCGCATCGGGTATCCAGCGTTGCGGAAGACGCGAATCATCACATGGTTGTCGGACAACACCGTTGCTCTGAAGGCATTGATCCCGAGGCGGCGTGCGTAGCTCGTCAGGTAACGAACCAACCGGCTGGCGATGCCTTTCCCCTGCTCCTCATCGATCACGGCAAACGCCACATCGGCAACCTCAGGGTCGGTCTCGTCGCGCCAGTACCGTCCGACACCGATGATCTTGCCGTGGCGCAGGGCGATGAGGGCCATCCGGTTGCGATAGTCGAGCCGGGTGAATGCCTCCAATTCTTCAGGCTCGAGCCTCTCCTTTGCCTGGAAGAACCGGTGATAGACCGTCTTCCGGGACATCCGGGTCAACATCTCCTGCAGCCCGTCGGCATCCGCCGGAAGGATCGGACGCACCGCAATGGATGTTCCGTCCCTTAGCGCGGCGTTGATCTCCCAACCCTCTGGGTAGCCCGCGGGTCGCGTCGAGTCTGCGGTCATTTCTGCTCCCAAAACGTCAAAACGCACAGTCTGGTTCAATCTGCCCGGCCCGCAGAAACGGCGACACCTTGTACGCTGCGGATATGCGCCGAGCAGCCCTAATTGCCATCCTCATACTGGCGGCATGCGGCGGCAATAGCGAGGCCACAACAACCACGGAACCACCACCCTTGCCTACGTCCTTGGCCGACATCGTCATCGAGCCCACCCCGACGACGACCGCGACCACCTCATCGACAACCACGACCACAACGACCACAACGACGTTGCCGCCTAACGCCGCCGCTGAGTTTGGCTTCACCCAGGTGGTGTTCGGCGAGAGCTCGTTTGTCGTGATCACCAACTGGGGCAACGCTCCCGGCAACCTCGAGGGGTACTGGCTGTGCCAGTTCCCGTCCTACGAACCGCTACCCCGGATCGAGCTCGCCCCTGGGGAACAGGCGCTGATCGGGCTGGCCCCGGATCCGCCACCCGAGCTCGCCGGGATGGCAACCATCGTCGACCTCGGTCCTGCGATCGGTTTGTTCAATGCCGATTCGGGAGAGGTCGCCCTGTATCGCGACCAGGCCTTTGACGATCCCGAGAGCATGATTGCCTACGTCGAATGGGGCGAGCCGGGTCACCCCCGGGCAGAGGTTGCCATAGCCGCGGGTCTCTGGGACGACAGCGCAGTCGACGTCTTCGACGAGGCGCCCTCGATCTCATCAGGTGTTCACCCGGCCACTAGCAGTAGCGTTTGGTTCGCTGATGTCGGGGGTTGAGCCGACCACACCCGGATCAATCTTTAGGGATTGTTAGCAACTACTCGACGCGTCCCTAAGCAGATGGGTGGGACAGTGACATTGCTACGCCACGCAGCAAGCAAGTTCGCAAGGGTGGACGCCCCTCATCTGCCCATCATTCTTGCGAAGGTGAAAAGGACCCGCCCCAGCCCGGCGGGTCCTTTGCTTTAGGCGGGCGGCCCAAAGCTCACCTCGACCCGGGCACCCCCGGACGTGGACTGCCCGAGCGTCAGATCCCCACCGGTACGGCGGGCCGATCGCAGCGCAATGTCCAGACCCAGCCCGGTCGATCCGGCGCCGCTCTCGCCTCGTTCTAGCGGAGCGGAGTGCTCGAAGCCCTGCCCGTCGTCTTCGACAACGAGTACGGAGTAGCCAGGCGTGGCCCCGGGCCGGGTGTAGATCCGGTAATCCGTGCCTGGTTCGGTGTGCGCAAAGACATTGCCGAGTAGCGTGTCGACGAGCGCTCCGAGATCCTGGGCACTCATGGCGACCGATAGCCGGCCCTTGGTGGTGTCGACGGTCACCGACCGACCCTGCTCATCCGCAAGAACCTTCCAGAACCCTGCACGATGCCGGACAACGGCGCCGAGGTCGGCTTGCTCGGGCCCTGGTTGCTCTCCGGGGCGGCGTGCTTCCTCGATCATCTTGTCGACCGCCGCCTCTAGCCGATCGATGTCGTTGAGCAAGCTGCGAGCCGATTCACCGTCCGCGAGTGTTTCGGCTTGGAGACGTACCGCCGTCAACGGCGTCCGCAGCCGGTGGGATAGATCCGCTACAGATTCCCGCTCCTCAGCGAGCAGCTGGCGGAGCCGCTCAGCCAGGAAGTTGAACGCCACTCCGACATCGGCGATTTCGTGCGGCCCCGCTGGGTTCACCCTTCTATCAAGATCACCGCCGCCCAGTGCGAGGGCCGCGTCGGAGAGCTCTACCACCGGTCGAACCACCGACCGGCCAAGCCGGTCGGTAGCTACCACAGCGACGATGACGAGTAGGGCACCGAGCCCGGCAAGCATGGCCCACGCAACCAGCACACCCTCGGTGAGGTCTGCTTCCGGCACGAAGGCACGCACCACGACATCCACCGTTTGATCGGGCGTATCGGCGGACAGCAATGGCACCAGAACCTCGGCACCGCCTTCGGTGAACGCGGTCAGCGGCCGTGCTTCGGCAAAGGCGATCTCGATGTTGTCGCTGTTGAAGACGGGCGCTCCCACGGTCTCGCCATCGGCGAACACGACGGTGACAGCCTCGGCATCGGCCCCGAAGACTTCGAGCACCGCTTCACTGAGCGGAACCGTCACGACCCCTTCTTCCGACCGGGTCGTATCGACGATGAGCGCGGTTGCGATCGCGCGCGCGAGAGTCTCGGATCGGGAAAGGGCGCGGTTCTCTGCCTGATTCCGAATCAGCAGGGCGATGGGAATCATGAACGAGACGACGACCAGCATGCTGACCGTCAGCGAAAGGACGGCGAGACGCTGCCTCATCCTTCGGGTTGAACCAACTTGACACCAACACCGAAGACGGTCTGCAGATAGCGGCTCTCCGCAGCCGACTCCCCCAGCTTCTTGCGCAACCAGGAAATGTGGACGTCGACGGTCTTCTCGCTGCCGCCGTAGGGTTGGCGCCAAACCTCGGCGAGCAGCTCGCGTTTCGAGACGACCTCGCCGGTGCGCTCCGCAAGAAAGCGCAGCAGATCGAACTCCTTTGGGCTCAGATCGAGCGGCTCACCACCCAACCGTGCCTCGCGAGCTGCGACGTCGACGACCAGGTCACCCACTTTCAGCGGTCCGGGGCGACCCTCGGCACCGGCGCGACGCAGCACCGCACGCACTCGAGCTTCGAGCTGATCGACGGAGAACGGCTTGACCAAGTAGTCGTCGGCCCCCGAGTCCAACGTGCGAATGACGTCTCTATCCTCGCTGCGAGCGGTCGCCACGATGATGGGAACCTCGCTCACCGCCCGAATCATCTTGAGCAGCTCCGAGCCGTCCAGATCCGGAAGGCCCATGTCGAGAATCACAAGTTCGGGGGACACTCTGACAACTGCCTGGAGTCCTTCCATCGCCGTCGCCGTGGATTCGACGTCGTGTCCACGATCGGCCAGGAACCGGGCGACCAGCTCACGGATTCGCTGTTCGTCTTCGATGATGACGATCGATGCCATGTGTCCAACTGTAGAGAGATTCGCCGGACCTCAAGACCACGTTAGCAACTCCTTAACTAGTCCTTGATGGGGCACAAAGGGGAACGAGCCCACAATGGGGACAATGCGGCAGAGACTCCTTCTCGTCGCCGGATGGGTTGCCTTTTCGGCGCCAGAAGTCGCTGCCTCGGTTGGAAGATGGGGAATCCGCCGATCGGGCGCCTTGCCTCCGGTGGCCCGACCGTACTGCGGACTCATCGCCGATCCTGGCGGCTTGTGAGTTGAACTCGAGCCTTGAAGGCGACGGGTAGGGAGTCTCCCCCGTCCCGCCGGTTACGGCTGCCATGGCGTTATGCGAGCGCAACCAGCTCGAGCATCGACTCGTCGAAGTAGCCCGTTTCCCCGTCCGGCATCAGGATCATCCGATCGGGGTGCAATGCTTCGACGAACTCCGTGTCGTGACTGACGAGGAGCAGGGTTCCCCGATACTGACGCAGGGCACCAAGCAGCGCTGCTTTGGCCTGGGGATCGAGGTTGTTGGTCGGCTCGTCGAGAAGTAGAACGTTGTCGCCCTGGACGACCAGCTGGGCCAGCGCCAACTTGGTCTTCTCTCCTCCCGAAAGCGTGCCGGCGTCCTGGTCGACTTTGTCGGCAAGCAAGAAATGGCCAAGGATCCGGCGCAGCTCTCCATCCGGGATGGTCGATGCCGCACGCATGTGATCGAGAACCGACGTGCCGGCGTTGATCTGCTCGTGTTCCTGGGCGTAGTAGCCAACCGTGGCGTTGTGTCCCAACTCGACCTCACCCATGTCGGGCGTTTCGACACCGGCCAGAATCCGCAGCAGCGTCGTCTTGCCGGCGCCGTTGAGACCCATGATGATCATCCGCTCGCCGCGATCGATGTTCACGTCCACGTCGACGAACACGACATTGTGGCCAAAGGCCTTGGCCAGCCCCGAAGCCTCGAGCGGAGTGCGCCCGGATGTGTCCGGCTGTGGGAAACGAACGGCGACACGGCGCGCCCTTCTCCCGACTTCCACCCTCTGGTCCTTGAGCTTCGCGACACGGGTCTCCCAGGAGCGCGCACGCTTTGCCATTTTCTCGGTGGATCCCTTGAAGCGCCGGATGCCCTCCTCGAGACGGGCGATCTTCTCATCCTGGTGCTTCCGCTCTCGTAGTCGCTGCTGGCGCCGTCGCTCTTTCTCCTCCGTGTAGTAGCTGTGGTTACCGCGGTAGGGCTCCACCAGGCCCCCATCGAGAGCCAATACGGATGTGATCGCGGCGTCGAGCAGCGGCAGATCGTGGCTGACCAGCAACAACCCACCGGAGTACTCAGCCAGGAAATCCATCAGCCACGCCTTGGCATCGAGATCGAGATGATTGGTCGGCTCGTCCAGGATCAGAACGTCAGTTTCTGCAAAGAGGACACGCGCCAGCTCCACCCGCCGTCTCTGTCCACCCGACATGGTGGTGACCGCCTGATCGAGATCATCACCCTTGATGCCGACGGACGCCGCGAACCGCTTCGCTTCGGCTATGGCTACGTACCCGCCGCGTGCTGTGAACTCGTCTTCCAGACGGCTGAATCGGCGGATGAGTCGATCCCGTTCCGCCCCCCCGGAAGCCTCCATCTGCAGCCGAACCTTCTCCATGCGTCGTTCGAGATTCCCGATCTCGCGTGCGGTCAGCACCCGTTCGAGAGCGGTTACCCCAGGGTCGGCGACCTCGCGGAGCGCGGTTTCCTGTGACAGGTAGCCGATTATTCCGCTGCGTCGAATCAGCCCTCCGGCCGGTTCGAGTTCGCCGGCGAGGGTGCGCAGCAACGTGGTCTTTCCTGCGCCGTTGGCCCCGACCAGTCCGATCTTGTCGCCATCGTGCACCGAGAAGGAAGCCTCGGTCAGCAAGGTGCGGGCCCCTGCCTCGATCATCACGTCCCGGGCGATGATCACTTGTCACCCAGCCGAGCGTTGGCCGACCTCCGCACACGGCGCAGGATGGAGAAGAGTGCCCTGACCGAGTAAGCAGCATCCCGGCGGGAGATGGCGGCGGAAGCGGGCCCGACGACTATGTGCCGCATGCCGACATCAACCAAGCTCTCCAGTCCTTCCCGGATCATGTCTGGTGTGCCCCAAAGAACGTTCTCCGCGACCACGTCGGTCGGCACCCGGGCCATCGCTGCTTCGATCTGAGCAACGGGGTAGTCGGATGGGATGAAATCGACGAGACCGCGGAAGCCGCTCCCAAGCGGGTGCTGCAGCCCATTGCTTTCCCACAACGACGCCGGAGCCAGCAGAGTGAGAAACCGCATCACTTTGGCGTCGAGGTGCTTGCGAGCCTCTTTTTCGGTTCTCCCGATGACTGCAAGTACCTGGTTTGCGGGCACGATGCGATCGGGATCGCGGCCGTGTGAACGAGCCGAGGCTCTTATCGCTGCGAGCGACTCGGCATATTCGCTCGGTTTCATGGGGAATGTCGGATACCAGCCGTCGCCGTGCTGACCAGTGAGCCGAAGCATGCGAGGACCGTGGGCTGCCACCCAGATCTGTGGCCGTTTTCCCGGTGCGGGGCTCAGATCCATCATCGCCTTGTCGAGGGCGAAGAACTCGCCGGAGAAGTCGAAGGGACCGCGCGCCTCGAAGCATCGACGAATGATCGGTAGGGCTTCGGCGAGTCGGCTCACCGGTCTCTCAAAACCGATGCCGTAGGGAACGGTGTTTTCCCGCTCGCCTGCTCCGATGCCGAGGATCGGAGCGGCCTTGGCTAGGTGCGACCAGGTCATGGCCGTCTGCGCCAGGAGCACCGGATGGCGGCGTAGATTCTCGGTAACACCCACGCCGATGTGCATCGTCCCCACCCGGGGTGCGAGGTAGCCGACGAGTGACTGGTAATCGAAGTAGGCATGGGGTGTCGATCCCGGTCCGGCCATCCATGCCATGTCGCGGTTCCAGAGTTCCTGTGGGAACCAACCCTGGAAGTGATCGACGGTCCACACCGCATCGAAGTTGAAGGACCGGGCGGCCCTCGCCATCAATGCGATGCGGCGCACCGGGGGTTGTGTGCCGACGCCGATACCGATCGAAACCTGGTCTGGGGTAATCACCGGAGAGAGCGTAGTGGGAGGCTGCGGAATGGTCGCTCAGTGCGCGGAGCGGGCTCGTGCTGGACCGGGTGTCGGCGTGGCCGTCAGCGAGAACCCTTTGGCGACCGCCGCAGGCAACCTGTCCGCGGCTAGCGGGCGGGAAATGTAGAAGCCCTGGATCAAAGTGCACCCGTGGCGACGCACCATGTCCAGTTGTTCGCGAGTCTCCACCCCTTCGGCAACGACTTCGAGCCTGAGCTTCCTGGCGAGCGCCACCATCGACTCGGCCACCGTTGCCGTGTCGGCATCGGTCACGGCATCCCGCACGAACTCCCGGTCGATCTTGATGGCATCGATCGGGAAGCTCTTCAGATAGCTGAGGGACGAGTATCCGGTTCCGAAGTCGTCTATGGCAATGTCGACCCCAATCGTGCGAAGCCGGTCCAGGGTGCGTCGTGCGGTTTCGGTGTCCTCGACGAGGGTCCGCTCAGTGAGTTCGAGCTTCAGCCAGGCGGCATCGAGGCCGGTGCGTTCCAGCGTTTGCTCAACCACCTCAGCGAGGTTGCCCCGCCTCAGCTGACGGGACGACACGTTGATGGACACGGCGAACTTCTCCAGTCCCGCGTTGTGCCAGGCCTTGAGTTGACTGCACGCGGTGTTCATCACCCACAGGCCGAGCGGCACAATCAAGTCGGTGTCCTCGGCGAGAGCGATGAACCGCTCAGTTGGCACCATGCCCAATTCGGGGTGTTCCCAACGCAGCAGCGCCTCGACCCCGGCAAGAGCACCGGTGTCTGCCTCGACCCAGGGTTGATAGACGAGACGGAGCCCGTCGCCGGTGCCGACAGCGCGGCGCAACCCGTCGATGAGCCGCAGTCGTTCGGATGCGCTCTGCCGGAGCTTCGGAGTGAAGTACTGGAAGTTGTTTGAACCCGCGGCCTTAGCTGAATACATCGCGATGTCGGCGTCGCGCAGCAGGGCCTGGGAGCTGTCGGCGTCGAGCGGATAAATGGCGATGCCGATGGAAGCCGTGACTCGCAACTCACGATTCCCAACGATGTACGGTTCCGCAACCGCATCGAGGATCTTGGCGGCGACTTGCCCGGCGTCCTCGAGACGGGTTCCGCTTTCGAGGATCACGGTGAACTCGTCACCACCAATCCGGGCAACGGTGTCGGTCTCACGGACTGAAGCGACGATCCGCTTGGCGACTTGCTTGAGGAGGGCGTCGCCGGTGGCGTGACCGTAGTGGTCGTTGACAGTCTTGAAATCGTCGAGATCGAGGAACATCAGCGCCACCAGGCTGTCATCCCGCTTGGCCCTCGCGATGGCGTTCTGCAGACGGTCACCGAACAGGAACCGGTTGATCAAGCCGGTGAGGGGATCGTAGCGAGCCAGGTAGGCGAGCTTCTGTTGGTCCTCGGCACGCGCGGTCTGGTGCTCAACCGCACGCTGCGCCCATTCCTTACGCACATCCTGCACCGCCGGTCTGAACAAGAACAGCGCCTCGAGCAGTATCAGCAGGAGCATGAGAGCAAGCAGCACGATCTGGGTGAAGCGGAGCCCGCCGACGCGTGCTTGGGCCTCATCCTTGATGAGGGTGGCAAGCTCGTTCATGCCCTCGCGGTAGTCCTCTGCCGACCGCGCCAGCTCGCCTGCCGGACCGAGCGGGAGCCGCTGCTCAGACGCCGCGGCGAATACCAGCTGATCAGCGGTCCGAACCATCGCATCGAAGTGCGGCTGGACCGCAGCCTCGATCTGTTCATCGAAGGCCCGACTGTGATCTGAGGGAAGGTCCAGGAGGGTGCTGCCGTTGCGGAGACCGTCGTGGTTCAACCGAATCCGAGCCAGTGCCGTCTCGAAGCGGTCGAGCGAATTGGCCCGTTCCTCCTGACCATCGGCGGCCTCGACTTCGAAGCCGGCGTTGGCAATGCTTTCGCTCAGCAGCACCTGCTGGGTCACCACCTCGAGCACCCCGGCGTCCTTCTCCTGGCGGGCAAGCGCGGCAGAGGTGAGAAGGGTGGAGGCGATCGCGGCGGCTGCGATCACCGCCAGGCCGAGAACATATCGCCCGACGGGCCGTTGCGGGGCTTCATCGGGCGCGTGCCGCTGCGCCGCCTCCTCAATGGCGGCGTCGATCTCACGAACCACGGTGTCGGGGGTCGAGGCTTCCGCGATGTCTCCTTGAACGGCCGTATACCTGGTATCGGCCGTGGCTGTCTGGCCATTGAGCCTTGCGAGGGGCTGTGCGCAGGGCTCTATTCGCCGGTTCGCAGTTTCCAGTAGCCGCGAACACTGGCTCGCCCTCGCGGAAGACCTCTTTGCTGGAACAAGTAGGCACGTATCCGGTGCATCGCTGCGGCTTCCCCGGCACACCAGACGTGAGTGGTTTCTCCCAAGGAAGCCTTGGTGATCGCGTCGAAAAGGGCAGATCCGGGGGGCGCCTCCGACGCGAGCTCATACCACTCGACGGAGACATTGGGATGAGGTGGCAATTCCACGGTCGCCGCGGCCGAGCAGACCTCGATGCGGACGTTTACCAGCTTGTCATGCGGGAGGGCTTCGAGCAGCTGGCTGATTGCAGGAATCGCGGTCTCATCGCCTGCAAGAAGGAAGTCGGAGGCGGCTCGGTCGATGGAATACCCCCTACCCGGCCCGGAAACGGCTGCCGCATCGCCGGGCTTGGCCGACTCCAGCCACTCGACTACGGCGCCTCCCTCGTGAACGACCACATCTATGTCCAGCCGGCGGAGAACGGCATCGAAGCTTCGTGGAGTGAAGGTGCGTATCGTCGGCCGAGAGCCATCGGGCAGCAGGAATTCGTTCCCGTTCCACTCGGGGATCACGAGATCGGCCCCTGGTTGGGGCACTAGCAGCCGCACGCTGGCGGCGGGCTCGTTGATCACCATTCCGTCTAGGGCCTTTCCCGCAAGCGTGACCCGCACCATCCGCGGGCTCAGGTCGACCGACCGCAGCAGTTCAACACGCTTGAAGGATGGCGGCTCACGACGGCCCGTAGCGGTCCGCTTCGGTCTTGGCGGTGTGGTCATTCCTCTCTCCAACGGGTCATGCGCTGTCGGCTCGGTTCTTGCGGACTCGCAGCCAAACGCACGTGCCCGGAGCAGGACTCGAACCTGCACGCCCCAAACGGGACAGCGGATTTTAAGTCCGCCGCGTATACCGGTTTCGCCATCCGGGCATGGACACAAAAGGCTAATCCCTCTCCGGGGATGAACCCGGATTGGGGTCTTGGCGCCGGAAGAAGGGGTGGTTCCGGGCTGGCCGCAGCTCTCCGGGTTGCGGTATCCTCTCCCCCCTTACGCCACTTGCCTACAGAGGAGCCCCCGTGAAGGTCTACCCACCCGAGAAGATCCGCAATGTCGCCCTAGTTGGACACAGCGGAGCGGGGAAGACCACCCTCGCTGAGGCCCTTCTCTACCGTGCCGGAACCGTCTCCCGCCTCGGCCGGGTGGAAGACGGCAACACCGTGACAGATTTCGACCCCGAGGAGCATGAGCGCGGCCTGTCCTTGAGCCTCGCCCTCGCACCGTTCGAGTGGCACGGGCACAAGATCAACGTCATCGATACCCCGGGATCGCCCGATTTCATTGCCGACGTGTATGCAGCGCTGCACGTCGCCGACCTCGCCGTGTTTGTCGTGTCGGCCGTCGACGGAGTCGAGGTTGGCACAGAACGGGCCTGGCGGATCGCCGAAGAGTTCGAGTTGCCTCGGATGGTGTTCATCAACAAGCTCGACAAGGAACAGGCCTCGTTCGATCGCACCCTCGACGAGCTACGCGATAGGTTCGGAGCCGGCATCGCCCCGATCGAGCTACCGATCGGAGAAGAAGCATCGTTCCATGGCGTCGCCGATCTGTTCACCGACACGGCGTACATCTACGACAGCGGCTCGGCCCAAGAGGCCGCAATACCCGATGAGTTGGCCGAAAAGGAGCACGAGGTTCACGACAACCTCGTCGAGGGAATCGTCGTTGCGGACGACGATCTGTTGGAACGCTATCTCGAGGGTGACATCCCGGATGCGGCGGAACTCGAGAAGACCATGGCGGTCGGGGTAGCCAACGCAACAGTGTTCCCCGTTGTCTGTGGCTCCGCCACGGGCCCCATCGCGGTCGATCGACTGGCCACCTTCATCGTTGAAATCGGCCCCTCCCCGCTGCGCCGCAGCACTCTGACCGTGACTGCTGCCGGATCGGAGGTCGACGTGGATCTGCGTACCGATGGCGATCCCTTGGTCCAGGTCTTCAAGACCATCGCCGACCCGTACGTCGGCCAGATCTCGCTGTTCCGAGTCCTCTCCGGAAACGTCAAGGCCGAACAGTCCTTACAGAACCAGCGATCCGGCTCGGACGAGCGGCTGTCGAAGATCTCGCTGATGGTTGGTAAGGAATCCGAGGCTGTGGATCAACTTCCCATGGGAGATCTCGGAGCAGTCGCCAAGCTCACCGACACCAGCACGGGCGATACTTTGTCGGTGAAAGGCCAACCGGTCAAGGCACCCGCCATGGAGATCCCGAGCCCGGTGCTGGCAACCGCGATCCGCGCCAAGACCCAGGCCGATACCGACAAGCTGGCAAACGCCCTGCGCCGGATCCAGCAGGAGGACCCGGTGCTGGTGGTTGACCGCAACGCCGAGACCAAGCAGACGCTGTTGCGAGGCATGGGCGAAACCCACCTGGCCATCACTGTGCAGAGGCTAAGCCGCAAATTCGGTGTCGAAATCGCAACGGAACCAGTCCGGGTGCCCTACCGGGAGACGATCAGCCGCAAGGCCCAAGCAGAGGGCAAATACAAGAAACAGAGCGGCGGCCACGGCCAGTTCGGAGTGGCCCAATTACGGGTCGAGCCGACACAGCGGGGTGAGGGATTCGAGTTCGTAGATGAGATCAAGGGGGGCTCCATCCCCCGCCAGTTCATCCCCGCGGTGCAACAAGGCATCGTTGAGACCATGGCAGATGGAGGCGTCATCGGCTTTCCTGTGGTCGACGTGCGCGTCATTTGCTACGACGGCAAGTACCACTCTGTCGATTCGTCGGAAATGAGCTTCAAGATGGCGGGACGGCTCGGTTTCAAGGCTGCGATGCAAGATGCGGGTCCGATCATTCTCGAACCGATTTCGAAGATCGCGGTGTCGGTGCCGTCAACCTATCAGGGAGACGTGATGGGCGATCTCTCCTCACGGCGCGGCCAGGTCCAGGGAACCGAGGCGGCAAGCGGGGGCCGGCAAGTGATCACCGCACTCGTCCCAACCTCCGAGATCATGAGCTATGCCGTTGATCTGCGCTCCCTGACTCAGGGTTGGGGAACGTTCAGCTCGGAGCACGATCACTATCAAGAACTGCCTTCACACCTAACCGACAAGGTCGTGGCTGAAGCCCAGGAAGACGACTAGCCGGACGCACCCTCCTCGGCAAGGTGCAGCGCCAACCCATCGAGGATGTCCGCAACCGAAATACCCACTTCCGAGCCGCCGATGTGACCTACGGCCCGTTCGGCACAAATCGCGCCTGCGTGGAGAACTCCGGCGCGAGCCGCAGGGACCGCCGACAGCGCGGCGATCTCGGCCACGGTCATTGCGAGTAGCCGATCCACCGTCGCGGTGAGTTCAGGCAACGACAAGACCAGACCGGGATGATCCTCGGCGGCCTGCTTGGACAGATCGCGAGCTACTGCGCCCAGGGTGACGAACGTGCCGCCCGATCCAAGCACCGTCGTCGGCGGGTAGGGCGGCGACACTCCTGAGAAAAGCGAATCCACGTAGTCACGCTGTGCGGCCGCGTCGCTGATCCCCAGGGCCTGGAACCGCTCGGTGAGCCGCACCGAACCGATGCCGACACTGATTGCGTAATCGGGCAGTTTGCGGCCAATCACGAACTCGGTGCTCCCACCGCCGACATCGACGATGCAATGCGAGTGCGACCGAGATTGGAGGCCGTTGGTTGCCCCACGAAACGTGAGGTCGGCTTCTTCGACACCGTCTATCACTCGAGGGTGGAACCCCAGGGTGTCTGCAGCCCGTGCCATGAACACGTCACTGTTGGTGGCACTGCGTGTTGCCTCTGTTGCCACTCCGCCTCTGAGAACGGCACCGGACTCGGCGATCAGGCGAGCGTATTGCTGCAGACCGGTAAGGGCACGTGTCATCGCTTCTTCACTGAGCCGACCGGTTGCATCGAGGCCTTCGCCAAGCTTGGTGATCACCTCGTGACGCTCGGGCAGCGCAACGTGCCGGTGCCCGGGCTCTCCCACCACCTCTGCCAGCAACAGCCGGACGGTGTTGGTGCCGATGTCAACCGCGGCCACCTTCACTGCCTTGGCTCCACCCATTCCGGATTGCGCCCCACCGCGCCCTCGGTCTGCACCATGCAGCGCACTAAGCAATTCAGCGGTTCGACCGCAACCGCCGTCTCTTCGCCAACGGGATTGTCGTTTCCTGCCGCATAATCGGCATAGTGAGCGTGCAGGCACTTGACACCACGGCGGGTGCCGCCGACACCCCCGGTGGGGCGTGGCCCCGCGATGTCGCTACCGATCATGTCGATCATGGCATCGCGCTCCAAGCGGTAGCGCTCACCTGCCGCGATGTGCCGGGCGGCAAACTCCGGGTCGGACGCAATCCGGTATTCGGCCTCCTTGACTCCACCCTTCGCTTCAAGCCGGCCTATGCGTCGCACGGCAAGAGGACACGTCAGCCAGTAGGTGGTCGGAAACGGAGTCCCGTCATCGAGATACGGAGGCACCTTGATCACCGTCGGCAGACCAAGATCGCAGCGCGCCACGACATCGACCGCCGACCGCGGCTCTCGCTCAATCTGAGCGGCGACGACCGCCCGATCACTCATCCGGAACTAGATCACGTCCCGTGAGGAAGTCCCAGAACCGTTCCAACAAGGACCTCGAATCGGCGCTCTCTTCCTGCGGTGCGGCAGAGTCGAATGCCGGCCCTCCGTCCAGCTCAACTACGTAGCTGGTCTCGCCGGGGCGGACCATCCCGTACTGCTCGCGGGCGAGCCGCTCCAGCTCGGTGGGCGAGGTCACCGCTTCGATCTCGGCCTGGAGTGCCTCATTCTCTGCGACGAGAGCGTCGAGCTTCGCTTGCGTGTTCTCGACCAATCGTTCTTGTGCTATCAGTTGGCGGAACGGAAACACACCGGCGAGCACGATCGCCAAGCCAACGAGAAGCAACACGGCAACGAACGCCCCGGGCCGCTTGCGTTTGGCGACCGGCGGTGCCGGTGTGTCCGTTGCGGTCATTACTTCCTTGCCTTACCTTCTGAACGGTTTCCAGCCTGCATACCTGGCTTCGTCGCCGAGAGCCTCTTCGATACGAAGCAGCTGGTTGTACTTGGCGGTGCGCTCACCCCGTGCCGGGGCTCCCGTCTTGATCTGCCCGGCGTTGGTGGCAACTGCGAGATGGCTGATGAATGCGTCCTCCGTATCACCCGACCGGTGGGAAACCATCAGGCCGTAAGAGTTCTCCACTGCAAGCTCCATGGCGTGCAAGGTCTCGGACAGCGATCCGATCTGGTTCACCTTGATCAGGATGGCGTTGGCCGTGTCCTGATCGATGGCACGCTGCAGCAGATCGACGTTGGTGACGAGGAGGTCGTCCCCGACGAGCTGAACCTTGTCGCCAAGCTTTTCTGTCATCAGCTTCCAGCCGTCCCAATCGTCTTCGGAAAGTCCGTCCTCGATCGATACCAGCGGGAAGTCGTTGATTAGTCCCTCGAGGTAGTCGATGAATTCGTCGGAAGTCAGCTGACGCCCGTCGAGTTCGTACCTGCCGGCTCGATACAGCTCCGTCGCTGCCACATCGAGTGCGAAGGAGATTTCCTCTCCGAGCTTGTAGCCGGCTACTTCTACCGCTTCTGAGAGGAGCTCCAGCGCCGCTCGATCGGCCGGCAGATTGGGGGCGAAGCCGCCTTCGTCACCGACGTTGGTCGTCAGACCGCGTCCGGCCAGCACCTTCTTGAGCGCCTGATAGGTCTCGACCCCGGCCCGCAACGCCTCTCGGTAGCTGGGCATACCCCCAGGAACCAACATGAACTCTTGGATATCCACGGAGTTGGCAGCATGCGCGCCGCCGTTGAGAACGTTCAAACACGGCACGGGGAGAACGCGAGCCGAAGTCCCTCCGAGATAGCGATACAGCGGCATTCCCAGGCCCGCTGCTGCGGCACGGGCCGCGGCAAGCGACACTGCCAGAATGGCGTTGGCGCCGAGGTTCTCCTTGTTGGGAGTAGCGTCGAGATCGAGCATGCGCTGGTCGATCGCCTCTTGGCGCGTTGCATCGATGCCGATGAGAGCGGGGGCGATGATGGTGTTGACATTGTCGACGGCCCGCTGCACGCCCTTACCGCCGTAGCGGTCGCCGCCGTCACGAAGCTCATTGGCTTCGAGTGCCCCTGTCGATGCTCCTGAGGGAACCAGCGCCCTGCCGAAGCCACCGCCAGCAAGCGTTACCTCGGCCTCAACTGTCGGGTTACCCCTGGAGTCCAGGACCTCGCGGGCCCATATCCGTGTGATCTCTGTCATGAAAGGGCCCTCTCTATGTGCCCGGAATCTATCACTTGCCCGAGGTTAGACCTAGTAATCCTGAACAGAATCACTGTTCGCGGCAATCTCAGAGCCTCTCTACCGGTAGCACGAAACTCCACCTACAACCCCGTGCTCTTGGCCTCTTCCCATAGGTCGTCGAGCTCTTCGAGCGAGTATTCCCCAAGGCTGCGACCAGCCTCCCCGGCGAACGTCTCCATTGATCGGATCCTCGCGGCGAAACGGTCACCGGCGCCGGCCAGGGCCAGTTCAGCGTCGATTCCGAGGTGACGTGCCAGGTTCACAACCGCAAACAGCAGATCCCCCAACTCGGCTGCAGCAGCCGTCTGATCGTCGGCGACGGCGGCCAGTTCGCCGAGCTCCTCCTTGATCTTGGCGAACACAGGGCCCGCCTCTGGCCAGTCGAATCCAACAGACTTGGCCCTGCGCTGCAGCTTGTCTGCCCGGACGATCGCCGGCATCGCCGTTGGGATGTCGTCCATCAACGAATCGCGAGCCTTCTCCTCACCCTTGATGGTCTCCCAATTGTGGATCACAGTGGCAGCGTCCTCGGCCACGACCGCACCAAAGACGTGGGGATGTCGCCTGACGAGCTTGCGTCGGGTTAACTCAGCCACCTCCTCGACATCGAAAGCGCCTACCTCGCGTGCCAGCGTCGCGTGGAATACCACCTGCAAGAGTAGGTCGCCGAGTTCCTCCTCCACCTCGGCGTAGACGCCGAAGTCGACTTCTCCCGCAGGGGCGTCGGGGGGCAGCGACCGGATCGAATCCGCGGTCTCGTAGGCCTCCTCAATGAGATGGCTGACCAGGCTGTGGTGAGTTTGTTTGCGATCCCAGGGACACTCCCGGCGCAGGATCCTGTTGGTGAGGACGAGCCCGTACCAGCCGGCAGGCGAGCCTCGTACGAGAAGGCTCGTACGGGGACCAGGCCGGTAACGCCCAAGATCTGCGAGCGGTACCGTCGCAACTACCTGATCTGGGGCACCGAGCCGGTCCAAGAACGTGACGGGGGTGTCGTCGTCCAGCACCCGGCCTAGTTCGGCGGCTACGTCTGCGAGCACCTCCTGGCGATCTACCTGGGTAATGATCATGGCGGCGTCAAAGACGAGCGGATCCGGCAGATCGCGTCCGTCGAGAATCTTGACGGGTGTCGCGATCGGGTCGAGCCCGGTCTCGGCGAAGACCAGGTCCAAGAACGACTCCCCCGGGTAGACAACCGTGCTCTTGCCGGTGGCATCGACACGACGCCGAACCTCGGCGACCGACCGTTCACCGACGATTGCGCTCCCCGGTACCGCATATGCAACAGGCCCGTGGTCGGCAGCAGCCAGGACGCGTTCGGCGATCGCCGAGTACACCTCGTCGAAGCTGGCTCCCGTCTCGTAGAGATCGTCGCAACTCGCCACCCTGCGGCGCTGCGCCAGCTCTTGTGAGGCTGGATGGTCGAGGGTACGCAGAATGACGGATCGTCCAGGTTCCTGGAGAACCGCCAGCCCGCCCGCCGGGAGCCGATCGAGCCCTGCGGGACCGAGTCCGACAATCGCTAGTTCGATCTCACTCACCGGGTGCGGCGATGCCAAGACCCACGTCTGACCAGCGACCCACGGTCGGAGACACGTCGATGCTCGCAGTGCGGATGGCGTTGTTGGCCCACGGGGTGTAGAGATCACCTATGTAGCCTCTGGCGAGATACTCGAGCGGATCTGCTTCTAGGTCGGCAAGCGAGGCGGGAGCAAGTCGATCCTCGACCACGAACACCTCCCAGTTGTCACCGCTGGCTACCGGCCCGACCGGTTCATTCAACGGCGCGGTGGCAGCCAGGTACGCGAGCTCTTCGGCGGCCCCCGTTGGCCAGTCCAGGCACTCACCGCTGTTGTTCAGGACGAGGCCACCGGGACTGACTTGGTCGAGCGAAAGCTCAGCCGCCAACGCCTCGAACTCCTCTCCGGCGGCAAGGCGATCCATCACAGCGTTGCCGTCCTCGGCCGACGCGACCGAAATGTGGCGCACGCAAACCCGGGTGACTGCTTGCGGGGTATCGGTGAGGATGCTCTCCAGCGAGCCGTGCTCGGCGGCGACCAGTCGCGGTACGACTGCATCCCACAACAGGGTCTGGATCGCACTCGTGCGCACCGCAGCCCCGGTGACATCAGCACCTTCTGGAGGCGGAGCGAGGATGCCGGCGTAGCGCTCAGGCGGATTGGCAAGACGGTTGGCCACGTCCGCCTCGGTGAGCTCCACGCCGAACTCATCGGCGGCGGCGAACTGCAATGCCTCGACAATGATGAGGAGGCCCAGATCGTCTCGCAGCTGTTGTGCGCCGACCGACATCGGGTCGTCGTAGCTCGGGCGCAATGCGGTCAGCTGGTCACGGGTGACGGCAGTGTCGTTGACGGTCGCCAGAGTGTCGGCTGATGAACACGAGGCCGCCGCCAGCGCTATCGATAGCAGCAGGACGAGACGGCGTAGGACGGGCATTAGCGGGGGTTCTCCTGTTCTGGTGGCCACATCTTACGAACGAAACCTATTAACGCTTGAACCAGGTCGCGCCGCGGGGCCGGAAGAAACACGGTCGGACCGCGCACGATGGCGCGGGGAGCGAGCCGATCAAGCCGGACTTCTTGAGAAGGCTTGAGCGCGACGGGTCCGAGCCTCACCTCATCGCGCACCTTGACGATCTCGGTGAGCCCGACGCGCAGCGCCTCGACGCGCAACAGGGCAACATCCAGCAGCGCCGTCGCCTGTGGCGGCGGTTCCCCAAAGCGGTCCCGCCACTCGACACCGACGTCGGCAACTTGTTGCTCGGTGTCGGCTGCTGCCAGCCGGCGGTAGGCCTCCAGCCGTTCGTTGGCACTCTCAACATAGGTGTTGGGGAGGTGGGCATCGACCGGCACGTCGATACGCACTTCCGGCGGATGCTCTTGAGCCGCCTCGCCTCTGAGCTCAGTCACCGCATCCGAGACGAGTTCGACGTAGAGTTCGAAGCCGACCGCCGAGATGTGACCTGCCTGGGTCTCTCCGAGAATCGAACCGGCTCCGCGGATCTCCAGATCCCGCATCGCGAGTTCGAACCCCGACCCGAGGTCCGAGTACTCGCCGATGGCCTCCAGCCGACGGTAGGCCGACTCCGACAGGGTCTGTTCCCTGGGGTGGAACAGATAGGCGTAGGCCCGCTGATTGGATCGCCCGACCCGTCCCCGGAGTTGATAGAGCTGGGCAAGGCCCAGTCGATCAGAGCGCTCAACGAGCAGCGTGTTCACCTGGGGCAGGTCGAGACCGGATTCGATGATCGTGGTAGCCACCAGCACGTCGTAGTCCCCGTTCCAGAAATCGAACATGACTTGTTCGAGCGTGCCTTCGCTCATCTGTCCGTGGGCAACCGCATAGCGGGCATCGGGGACCAGTTCCCTGAGCCTGGCTACAGCGTGGTCGATGGACTGCACCCGGTTGTGCACGTAGAACACCTGACCTTCGCGAAGGAGCTCGCGTCGGATTGCCGCCGATATGGCCCTTTCATCGAACGGCCCAACGTAGGTCAAGATCGGGTGGCGGTCCTCCGGCGGAGTCCGAATGTGGCTGACCTCACGAATACCGGTCAACGCCATCTCCAAGGTACGCGGGATGGGAGTTGCGGTCAGGGTGAGCACATCTATCGAGGTGCGCAGCCTCTTGAGCTTGTCTTTGGCGGCAACGCCGAACCGCTGCTCCTCATCGACGATCAGTAACCCGAGGTCCCTGAACTCGACATCCTCCGAGAGCAGCCGATGGGTGCCCACCACCAGGTCGACCGTGCCTTCGCCAAGACCGCGGATGACATCCCGCTGCTGGCCAGCGGTGAGGAAGCGACTCAACGACGCAACCTCGATCGGGTATGCGGCAAATCTCTCCTCGATGTTCGAGAAGTGTTGCTGGGCAAGCAAGGTTGTTGGCACCAGCAACGCAACCTGTTTCCCGCTCTGGATTGCCTTGAATGCGGCTCGCAGAGCAATCTCCGTCTTGCCAAAACCGACGTCCCCGAAGATCAGGCGATCCATCGGGGCGGGCGCCTCCATATCGGCCTTGACGTCACCGATGGCGGTCACCTGATCCCGAGTCTCTTCGTATGGAAAGGCCGACTCGAACTCGGCCTGCCATGGCGTGTCCCGTTCGAAAGCATGGCCCGGTGCTGCTGCTCTGCTGCGATGCAACTCGACCACAGCTTCGGCTACCGCAGCCACCGCCTTGCGGACCTTGGTCCTTGTCTTCGCCCAGTCGGCCCCGCCCATGCGCGACAGTCTTGGTGATTCCCCGCCGGTGTAGCGCACGACGGCCGCCAGCTGGTCTGTCGGCACGTAGAGCCTGTCTTCACCGTGATAACGGATGAGCAGGTAGTCCCTCTCGACACCCGCCATCTCCCGGTGGACCAGACCTTCGAAGCGACCGATTCCATGGTGATGGTGAACCACGAAGTCACCCGGGCTGAGATCCCGATAAGCGTCGCCGAGTTCCTCATCGCGTAGCTGCCGACTCCGGCGATGAGCTCGCCTCCGTCCGGCGACCTCTTGCTCACCCACGACACCAAAGCCAAGTTGGGGAGCGACAAAGCCGCGATGAATACCTTCGCCAAGCACTGCGGATTCCACCCGGGCGAGCCGCTCCCGTACCGGCAGGGCGTGACCGGCCTGGCTCAATAGGCGAGCGATTCGCTCCGCGGCGCCGGTGCCGTCCATGGCCACAACGATCTCGACATCGCGACCCTGCCAGTGGCGCAGAGCGGTGGTTATCGAATCGGCGTCGCCCGGAACCGCGTCGAGGCCGCGGATATCGACAACTTTGTCACTAGGTCCGGCGGCAATCGGCGGAGCTTCGACATCGAGTGAATCCGGCAACGGGAGGAACAGGGTGGGATGCTCCTCGGGCCCGGGGGCGCCTGACCCCCAGGTCGGCGCCAGCGTGGCGGCAAGATCGGCCTCCTCGCGCTGCAGCTCTTCGCTGCGGGCCCGCGCTTGAACCGGGTCGAACACCACGGTGCGGTAGGTACCCGGGATATCGAAGACCGTCCGTTCCTCCGCCAGCCAGGGAAGCCACGACTCGAGACCTTGGAACGTGAGGCCGGCGGCGATCCTGTCCCAGGTCTCGGTCGCCCACGGCTGTTCGTGTAGAAGCCGGCCGGCCCGCTCCCGGATCACAGGGTCGGGCCGCAGCTCGCGGGCAGGAAACGCCTCGATTCGGTCGACCTTTTCGACCGACCGCTGTGAACCGATCCGGAAGGATCGAATCTCGTCGATCTCGTCACCCCAGAACTCAATCCGGTAAGGGTCGATGTCCTGGGCAGGGAAGACGTCGACGATCCCGCCACGCACCGCATACTCACCGCGAGCCTCAACACGATCGGTGCGGTGATATCCATGCACGGTGAGTTCCGCCACCAGGCGGTCGAACCCGTGTTCAACCGCTGCTTCGACGACGATCGGAGCGAAGTCCGACGCACTGAGCCGCTGGGTTGCGGCGCGCACCGATGCAATGACGATGGTGCCGGAGCGACCTTCTGCCAGGCGATAAAGGGCTTCGCAGCGATGCGCCATCGTCGCCTGGTTGGGGGACACGTGCTCGAACGGGAGGGTTCCCCAGGCCGGCAACTGCCAGACGCTGTCCGCAAACAACCGCGTATCGTCGTACAGTTCCTCAGCCGTGCGCTCTCCCGGAACCACTGCCAACAGCGGACGGTCGAGGTACGGGGCGATCCCAGCCAGGGTGACCGCCCGCAGCGCGGGTGGTACGACGAGACGCCCCCCTTGCTGGGGGACGAAGGACTCGGGCCAGGCCGAGATGAGCGGCTCGAGGGGTGCGTTCACGGAGACCGCAGGCTAGCGGCCCGACTCACCAGCCCGGCTGCCGCGAATCACTCCTCTATCGGCCGTGCCTCGACCTGCTCACCTGCATCAAAGGCACTGCCGTAGCGGCGGAAGTAATCCCATCCGGACAGGACTGTGGCGAACACGGCGACAAGCATCAGCCATTCGTCGAGGAAGAATGGACCCAGTTCGTCCTGACCGCGAACTAGAGCGAAGCCAATGGCGGTGAACTGAAAGGCCGTTTTGCTCTTTCCCCAGAAGCTCGGCGGCACCGTCGATTTCTCCAGGGCAGCTACCGCCCGCAGGCCCATCACCGCGATCTCGCGTCCGATGATTATGAACGCTGCCCACGACCACGCCCGCCCCACTTCTATGAGCACCAGCAGGCTTCCCACCACGAGCACCTTGTCGGCAACCGAATCGAGAAAGGCACCCAGCACAGTTGTGATCTTCCAGCGTCTCGCCAGATACCCGTCGGCAAAGTCGGTGAGCGCAGCAGGAATGAAGATGGCGAGCGCAATGCCGAAGGCGTGGTCGATCTGATCCGAAAGGAGCACAAACGCCATGACGATTGGGGTCAAGGCAATTCGCGTGAGCGCCAGCAGGTTGGGCACGTTGAGTGATCGAGCCATGCGCCGATGGTACTCCGCTGCGGCCCGCCCGGTCCGAGGCGTGCTGTGGCCTACTGCTCTACCCAACCCATGCTCTTGTCAACCGCCTTCTTCCACGACGCGTATAGCGCAGTCCGGCGACTCTCGTCCATCGTTGGCGTGAAACGGCGGTCCTCCGCCCAGTGCTCGCGGAGCTCGTCTATGCCAGACCAGAATCCGGTGGCGAGTCCGGCGGCGTAAGCCGCCCCCAGCACCGTAGTCTCGATCGTCTCAGGCCGGACGACGTCGACATCGAGAATGTCTGCCTGGAACTGCATGAGCAGATCGTTGACGACCATGCCTCCGTCGACTTTGAGTTCGTTCATCGCCACTCCGGAATCCGCCTCCATGGCTTCCAGCACGTCACGGCTCTGGTAGGCGACAGCCTCCAACACGGCCCGCGCCAAATGGCCGGCTTCGCTGAACCGGGTCAAGCCAGCAACCAACCCGCGGGCGTCCGAACGCCAATACGGGGCAAACAGCCCACTGAACGCCGGCACGAAGTAGACGTCGCCGTTGTCGCCGACCGACTCAGCCAGCGCCTCGACCTCGGCAGCGTCGTCGATGATCTTCATCTGGTCGCGGAGCCACTGCACACCGGACCCGGCGATGGCAACTGACCCCTCTAGGGCGTACCGGGCCTTGCCGGTGGCTATCTGGTAGGCCACAGTTGTCAACAAGCCCTTGGTCGATGCCACTGCTTGGGTTCCGGTATTGAGCAGCATGAAGCAGCCGGTTCCGTAGGTGTTCTTGGCATCGCCGGGGTTGAAGCAGGCCTGGCCGAACATCGCTGCCTGCTGGTCGCCGAGGATCCCCGCGACGGGTACGCCGTCGAGTACATCCTTCCCCCGGCCGATGAGCCCGACCGATGGAACAATCCGTGGCAGGAGCGACCGCGGAATATCGAACGCGGCGAGGATGCCCTCGTCCCATTGCAGCGTTGCCAGATCCATCAGCATCGTCCGACTCGCGTTGGTCACATCGGTGACGTGCTCGCCCGTCAGATTCCACATCACCCATGAGTCCATGGTTCCAAAGCGCACTTCCCCGCGGACCGCCCGATCGCGTAGTCCCGGGACGTTGTCGAGGAGCCAGCGCAGCTTGGGTCCTGCGAAGTAGGTCGCCAAGGGCAGGCCTGTCTTGGCCCGGAAGCGATCAAGCCCTTCCTCACCGCCGAGTAGGCGGCACAAGTCCGCGGTACGCGTGTCCTGCCATACGATTGCCGGGGCCACCGGCTCGCCTGTGCTGGCATCCCACACGAGTGTCGTCTCCCGCTGGTTGGTGAGACCGACCGCGGCGAGATCGACAGCCTCGAGGCCGGCCGCGGCCAGAGCTTCCGTGACGACTTCCCGCGTGTTCCGCCAGATTTCGGCGGCATCGTGCTCCACCCAGCCAGGCTGTGGCAGTAGCTGCTCGTGTTCCTTCTGGGCCATCGCCACGAACCCGCCGTCATGGTCGACGATGACGAACCGCGTGCTCGTAGTGCCTTGGTCAATAGCTCCGACGTATGCCACCTGGTCTCCTTCTCGTTCAGCTGGCGGCGTTGGGACCGCCGGTGAGCTGTTGTGCTGCGGCTCCGCCGTCGACGATGAACCCTTCCACGACGTCCGCGGCCCACTGCACCATCAAATCAACCTCCGGTTGCTCCTTCTTGGTGAAGCGGCGCAACACGAAATCGGCTGGGTCCATTCTGCCCGGAGGGCGGCCTACCCCGCACTTCAGGCGCCAGAACTCTTGTGAACCTAGAGCGCGGATCACCGAGCCGGCACCGTTGTTCCCCCCGGAGCCCCGGTCGTACTGCAGGCGCATCTTCCCGAAGGGAAGGTCGATGTCGTCATGCACCACCAGGACATCGGAGAGATCCGTTCGGAAGTACCTGAGGAGGGGAGCCACGGCCTGCCCCGACTCGTTCATGAAAGTCGTCGGCAGCGCCAAGACGGTGCGCACCCCAGCGATCTGTAGTTCCGCCACTTCGGCGCGGACGGTTCGCTTTGCACGCTTGAAAGCTGCCCGATATCGACCCGCAACCGCGGCAACGACGTCCGCGCCGAGGTTGTGCCTGGTTTGTCCGTAGCGCTCGCCCGGATTGCGCAACCCGACGACGACACGTAGCGAGGAGACGGTTACTCCTCTTCTGTGTCCGCAGCCTCGGCCTCTTCGCCCTCCTCGGCCGGCGGTTCGATAGGCTCGCCTTCCTCGTCGTACTCGACGAGCTCCTCGACCGGCTCCTCTTCGACCCTGGGTAGGAGCACCGTCACGAGGGGACGGTCTTCGTCGTCGAGGTATTCGACACCTTCGATGGGCGGGAGGTCTGAGACCTTGAGAGTGTCACCGGTCGCCATGTCGTCGATCTCGACGACGATGGAGCTCGGGATTGCCGTCGGCAGCGCCGAGATGTTGACCGTGTTGGAGATCGCCTCGACAAAGCCGCCGTCTTCCCGAACCCCGAGAGGGGTGCCCACGTACTCCACGACGACCTCGGCCGTGATGGTCTCGTCGAGAGAGATCTCGATGAGATCGAGATGGATGACGTCGCCGCGAACCGGATGATGTTGTACCTCGCGGGCCACCGCCAGCACTGAGCTACCACCCTCGATCTCGACGTTCAGCAGCGCGTTGCGGCCGGCCTCGGTGTGCAGGGCTGAGTAGAGCTCGCGTCCATCGACGCTGATCGACGTCGTGGCGATGTTCTTCCCATAGACCGTCGCCGGCACCAGACCGCGCCGACGCAAGCGTCGGGACGGCCGTGTCCCCTGCTCGGTGCGCGGCTGGGCGCGTAGTGTCACCTGGTCCATGTGAATGTCTCCTCGTTACCGGATTCTCGGGGGGTCGGTCTTGCGCGCTCAACACGAACGCCGCAGAGCGGCCCATATTATGCGCTATCGGCGTCCCGGAGGCAAAGAGACCGGCCGGCTATCCGGGAAGGAATGTGAGGCGCACCTGTCGTTCTGGGTTGTCGACGTTGGTGTCGACGAGGACGATGGATTGCCAGGTGCCGAGCGCCAGGGCCCCGGCTACGACCGGGACGACCGTCGACGGTGCCACCAACCCCGGTAGGACATGGTCCGCGCCGTGGCCGGGACTGCCGTGGCGATGCCGGTAGCGGTCCTCATGTGGCACGAGATCCTCCACGATGCTCATCAGGTCGTCGTCACTGCCGGCCCCGGTTTCGATGATTGCTACCCCTGCGGTTGCGTGGGGAACGAAGACGTTCAACAGCCCATCGCCCTGGGCGCGCACAAATGCGGCGGCCTCTGATGTCAGGTCGGTGACCCCTCGCCGGCGACCGGTGCTGACCTTGATGGTCATGGTCTTCACGCCGTCCTCGCTCTCCGTCGTATACCCGCACCCAGCCGGCGGCTCCGCTTGTACGGGAATATCTCGATTACCTCGCCTGAGTGGATTCGCTCTTGAACGCGTCGCCAGAAGCGAACTCCGAACAGGTCACCGTGGTGTTGTTCGAGCACCTCTCGCAGCTCTCCGCGCACCCCGAGGAAGTTGCGGAACTCTTCGGGGAAGACATCTCCTTCTCCGACCCCGAACCAAGGATCCGCCGACATCTCGTCGGTGTGGTCGTTGGTTTGTGGTATCTCGCGGAACTTGCAGTCGGTCACCCGGGTGAGTTCGTCGTAGTCGTAGAACACCACACGACCGGAACGCGTGACCCCGAAGTTCTTGAGCAACATGTCGCCGGGGAAGATGTCGGTCAGGGCCAAGTTCTTAATCGCTCTGCCGTAGTCGATCATCGCTGCCGTCGCTTTGACCGGGTTGCTCTCCCGCAGGTAGATGTCGAGCGGAATGACTTTGCGCTCTACATAGACGTGATGGAGCGTGACTATGTCTTGGTCGACGGACACCGACCGGGCTGCATCACCGACGAGTTCCTCGAGCAGCTCTTCGTTGAAGCGGGCCCGGTCAAATCGCATGTGTTCGAACTCGTGGGCGTCGATGAGGCGGCCGGCGCGGTCATGCCGGAACACGAGCCGATACTTGGCCATGACCTGGCGACGAGTGGTCTGCTTCGGGTAGGGAAAGCGGTCGCGAATCACTTTGAATACGGCGTCGTAGCCGGGAAGTGTGAAGACGATCATCACCATTCCCCGGATACCGCGCGCATACTCGAAGCGTTCGCCGGATTCGTCGATGAACCTACGCAGATCCCGGTAGCGTTCGGTCTTACCGTGCTTGTTGAAACCGACAGTGGTGAACAGCTCTGCAGGTTTGCGGTGCGGCATCAAACGTCCCAGGTAGTTGACCAGTTCGCCGGGATGGCTGGTCTCCACCATGAACGACGACCTCGTGTAGCTGAAGAGAACCGAAATGTCGTCAGGTTCAACCAGTACAGCTCCCACTATCAGGCCGCGCGATGTGTGATGCACAGCCACGGCCAGTGGCAACGTGGTTGCACCGGCGACGAGGGCACCGACAACATATGCCGCTCGGCCGCGATAGAAGGGCTTGTTGTACGCGCTGACGCTGTGCACGGACGCCTGCTCGCCATGCAGGGCCAACCGCCGCTCGATCTCGAGAGCTGCCAGGCGAACGTCTCGCTCGAGGTTCTGCCACGGCACACCCCAGTCGTAGCTCTCGAGCAGCTTGCGCAAGCCGTCCTCGCGGGTCTCGCTCTCGAGGTCGACCAGAGCCGGCTCCCCCGAAGGTACCGACGACGGATCGTCGGTGAACTCGACGGTGGGGTCGGTGCCTTCGGTCTTGAGAACGCGCCGGGTCACGGAGCTGAAGAAGGTTCTCCCGACCTCAGCGGCGGGACGTGTCGCGACCGTCGCGTCGTAGGCGTCGCGTCCCGTCTCCCAGCTGCCATGATCGGCGGCCTCCTCACCAAGCGCAGCATTGAGTTCCTCTACGGCTTGATCAACGAGGACGTTGTAGAGGTCGAGGCGCTGTGCCGAAGCTTCCTGCAGCCCGTGCCAATCTCGCTCGGCGAACCGCCTCGGGGCTTCTGCGGTGAGATCCGCAAAGCGAACGCAGTATTCGTCGAATGTCTCGAGGACAATCTGGGCGAGGCGTTCCCCGGACCCGCTCACATGTTCTCGCCCTTGAAGATGGCGCTGACCGATGCGTCTGTGAAGATTGCATTGATGGCCCCGGCCAACACGGACCCAATCGACAAGACGGTCAGCGACTGCAGATCGGCTGCGTCGTCGGGTACGGGAAGCGTGTTGCTGATGACAACCTCACTGACCGCTGAGTTCTTGATGCGATCGACTGCCGGGTCGGACAGAACTCCGTGGGTAGCTGCCAGCCGAACGCTGAGGGCGCCGCGCTGTTGCAGCAGGTTGGCCGCCCCGACCGCGCTCCCGGCAGTGTCGACAATGTCATCGACGATGATGCAGTGCCGGCCGTTGATGTCGCCGACGACGTTCAGCGACTCGGATTGATTGCGCACGTCCGTGCTGCGCCGTTTGTCGATGAAGGCAACTGCGGCGTCGAGATGACGGGCGTAGCGTGCGGCACGTTTCACACCGCCGCTATCGGGGGAAACGATCGTCGTGGGTCCGTCCATCGTCTTGGCGAGGTAGTCGACGAAGACGGGGAGAGCCGTCAGGTGGTCGAACGGCACGTCGACAAACCCCTGGATCTGCCCGGTATGCAGATCAACCGAGGCCAACCGATCAGCGCCTGCTGTGACGAACAGATCGCCCATCAGCTTGGCGGTGATCGCCTCGCGCGGTCGACCCTTCTTGTCTTGTCGCGCGTATCCGAAGTACGGAATGACGGCTGTGATCCTCTTGGCCGAAGCCCGCTTCAAGGCATCGATCATGATCAGCTGCTCGATGATGTGGTAGTTGATCGGAGAGACGTGGCTCTGAATCACGAAGCAATCGGCCCCACGTACGCTCTCGGCGAAGTGTATGTAGATCTCGCTGTCGGCAAACACTTCGCGTTCCACGCCACCGAGGTTTGTGCCGAGGATGTTGGCGACCTCACGCGCCAATCCTTCATTGGCTGAGCCAGAGAACACCATCAGACGCTTGCGGCTGGTGATCTCCAAAGTGCAGCTCCTCCCACTGGGCTGTCGTTCAGCAGGCTAGCTGGGAGCCGTACGAACGCCCAACGAACCTACCGGCGGCGGCTCGATGCCTTTCACCGCTGCAATAGAACCCGCTCGACGCCGCCGACCTGATCGACCGAATTGATCCCGAGACCCTCCTCCGGGTCACAAACATGACCGGCGACGGTGTGCCCGGAGCCGACCAAGATGCCGACAACGTCGGTCAGGTAGTACTCCCCCTGTGCGTTGTCGGTGTCGATCTCTTCTAGTGCCTGCGGCAGGTACTCAGCAGTGAACACGTAGACGGATGTATTGACTTCGCTAACCGCGAGCTGCTGTGGGGTGGCGTCCTTGGCCTCGACGACCGCGCTGACCGCGCCGTCCTCTCGGATGACCCGTCCATATGCGCTTGGTTCGTCGAGCTCGACGGTCAGCAGCGTTGCCGCGGCCGCGGCCGAGCGGTGGGTGTCGAGCAGGCTGCGCAATGTTGCGCCGGTCACCAGCGGCATGTCTCCCGGCATGACGATGATCTCATCGTCGGGATCGGTTTCAAGAGCGGCCAGGCCAACGACCGTCGCGTGACCCGTCCCCAATTGCTCAGCCTGGAGCGCCGCCGTGACGCCGTCGGGCAAGATATCGCGAACCGCGTCGGCCTGGTGCCCAACCACTACGACGGTTTCGTCGACCGCGGCCGCCGCGACGGCCTCGAGCACCCAGAGCAGCATCGGGCGGCCCGCTACCGGGTAGAGCACTTTGGCTAGGTCTGTCTTCATCCGCGTGCCTTTGCCGGCACCGAGGACGATCGCTTTCACGGCCACACGGGACCACCATTTCGTCTTGGCTGGGGGACCAGGATTCGAACCCGGACTACGTGGACCAAAACCACGGGTGCTGCCGATTACACCATCCCCCAAGGAAAGGGGCGGACCCGGATTGTAGCGACGCCATGCGCTGATCCACGTCCGCTTACTCGGAGATGCGCCAGCCCACAGGGGACAGCTCTGCGGCCTCGGCGAGGCGAGCACCGACCGGCACTATCGCAACGGCCTCTGCGGCTTCCACCCGATCCAGGAATAAGGCAAAGAGGGTCGGACCGCTGCCCGACAGCATCACCGGACGGCCCCAACGCTGTTCCAGTTCGTGGCGCCATTCATCGATTTCAGGCTCGAGCGCAACGGTCGCGGGGTAGAGGTCGTTGGCGAGGTTCTCTTCATCACGCAGCTCGGGGGGCAACGACAGCGCTACGACGCTCGGCCCGCGAGGCCCGTTCATGGCGTCCCACTTGGCGAACACGGCAGGAGTCGACACCTCAAAAGGAGGGACCACCAGCCCAACAGCAAACCCCGACAGCGGTTCGCGCGGCTCCACCACATCACCGCGACCCCGGACCCGGGCGGTGCCGCCGCGAAGACAGAACGGCACGTCTGATCCGAGCTCAGGGGCCAGTCGATCGAGCGTCTCCATATCCCTGTCGAAGTAACGGCCGGCCATGGCAAGCCCGGCGGCGGCGTCGGCGCTCCCACCGCCCAAGCCCGACGCCAGGGGGATCTTCTTGTCCAGCGTCATCGCGACCGCGTGGTCAGCGCCCGCCTCATCGCGGACCGCGACGACCGCTCGAAACGCAAGATTGTCGAGTCCGCCAACAACCTCTCCGCCGTGAGAGGAGCGAATCGAGTCGAGATCGCTCGACTGGAGAGAGAGCCGGTCGGCAAGATCGACCGACTGGAAGATCCCGTCGACCGGATGAAAGCCGTCCTCCCGAAGCGTGCCGACGCGCAGGCCGATGTTCACCTTGGCGTAGGCAACCCCGGTCAACACGAGATCAAGGCTGGTCATGGGACCGCGGCTCGTCAGTTACCAGCGCCGCTAGTCGCAGGAAACCAGCGACGTCGATGTCTTCGGGTCGTGCGGTTTCCGGCAGGCCCGCCGCCGCCAGGGCCTCCGGCAGATCAGCGACGACGCCCTCGAGTGAGCGCCTCACCATCTTTCGACGCTGGCGAAAAGCGGCGGCGGCCAGTTCGATTGCGTGAGGCGCATTCTCTGGGGCCGGCTTGCGATCAATCAACACGACGGCCGACTCGACTTCAGGCTTTGGGTAGAACACGTCGGCAGGGACAGTAAACGCCAGCGTCGCCTCCGCATACACGCCAACAACAACCGAAGGTAGACCGTAGGCGCGCTTGCCGGGCCCCGCGGTGAGGCGGTCCGCCACTTCCCGCTGCACCATCACCACAAGACGGCTGATTGCGGGGACATTGCGCAACACATCGAGAATCAGCGGCGTCCCGATGTTGTAGGGAAGGTTCGCAACCATGATCCACGGCCCGCCGGACAGCGATTTGCTCAAATCGACCTTGGTGACGTCTTCGAACCGCAGGACGGTGTTGGTGTCTTGCAGCACCTCTGCAAGCAGTGGTCGTAGCCGCTCATCGACTTCATAAGCGACGACCTCTGCTCCGGCTGCAGCCAGGGCCCGCGTGAGCGTGCCGGTGCCGGCACCCACCTCGACCACGCGATCGCCCGCACCGACATCGGCTGTGCGGACGATACGGTCGACGAGGTTGGGGTCTCCGAGGAAGTTCTGCCCGTATCGCTTGATCGGGCGAATGCCGTGCCTCGAGAGGAGCCGGCGGACCTCCCCACGACCCTGCGCCATCAGCCAACCCCATAGCCA
>JASJAS010000127.1 GCA_030066875.1 Acidimicrobiia bacterium
CCGGTCATAGGCCGGGCGTGTCTGGCGAGGCCTGTGATTTCCCGTCTTCCTATGCAACGATTGCGGTGCTGGAGAGTTGAACCCGAGTGAGTCATCGGAGGTGACGTATGAAACGTCGTCTGTTCATTGGGATGACCGTCAGCTTGCTGGTCTCGCTGACGGCCTGCGGTGGTAGCGAAACGGATGTCGCTCCGACAACTTCGTTGGCTCCAACGACGGCGGTCGAGGACCAAGCGGAAGCGGTGACCGAGAAAGGTCTCGTCTATGCCACCTGGGCGGAGGGTTCGCTGACGCTCGACATGCACGCTCCTGCGAAGCCCGCCGATGCCCCGATTGTGATTTATCTCCCGGGAAGGGGTGGAGACTCCGCACCGCCGTGGATAGTGGCGGGTCTCGCCGACGAGGGTACGTTCGTGTTCGTTGTCCGATACGCAGCTTCCAACAGCAATTCTGAGAAGATCCTGGCCGACCACGGTGCCGACGCCGGGGCTCAGGCCGAGAGCGTTGCCTGCGCCATCAAGTACGCCCGTGCGCAGGCATCGAACTTCGGCACCAACGACCCGGTGGTGGTGCTGACCGGCTTCAGCAACGGCGGTGGTCTTGGAGCCCACGCGGCACTGTTCGGGGCCACGCTAGAAGCACGGTGGGACGAGTACGCCGCAAAGGGTGGCCCGCCGCGCCAGGTCGAATGTGAGGTTACCGACGGTTCGACGCAGGTGGACGCCGTGGTTGGCATGGGCGGCAACTACGACGTGTTCACGCCAATCTACGACGGGAAATACGGGCGTGCGTACCAGCGGGAGCAAGACCCCGAGCTGTGGGAGTTTCTGTCCAGCTCGATCGGAGCCAACCCAGATCTGAAGGTTCGCCTCATCCACGGCACCTCCGACTACATCCCCGTGGAGGACGCGGCCGAGTTCAAAGCACTGCTCTCCGACACCGGCTACGACGTAGACCTCGCCACCTTCGAGGGAGGCCACGTCATAGCCCCTCCCGAGCTCGTCCTTCCGACGGTAATGGAAGTCCTCGGCCAGTAGGTTCTGAGACCGGGACATGTGACCGTCGGCTCGCCATCGGCTCATGAACGCAGCCCCCACTACTCGCCATACCGGCAACTCGGCGCCTGTTCCATCCGCCAATGGGATCGTCGGGCGGGCAATCAGCGACCGCATCACCATCGCACTCCTCGGCAACCCAATTGCATCCGAACACCCTGGCATAGGACAGGAGAAGACCGGCCGAACGCCGCCCGAAACCGTCGAATTCGCCCAAGAAACAGGACTCATCGGGACAGGACGGGACTGGATGGGACGAAACGTCCCAGGTTTAGGTCCTTGTGGGCAAAAACCCGTGGGGGTTCGAGTCCCTTCGCCCGCACCACACGATGTACATCGCTGATCCCCATGTCCATGCTCAGGACAGACTGGCGTTGTCATGCTCGCCGTTGGTCTGCATTCCCGGCCCGTCCTTCGGCGCGGTACTCCTACCGCTCTGTGAATCCTGCCAGAGATGGGAGTTTGTGCCATTGGACCCTGGCATTGGCCGCTTCCGCGGCAGAAGCTGACAACAGAGATCGGGGAGGTTTCATGAGGGCTCGATTCCATTGCACCTGGACAGTCCTTGCCGTCTGCGGTGTGCTGGCCGTCGGATTGTCAGGCTGCTCGAGCGAAGAAGAGGCGCAACGCGTTCTGCTCATCCCAAGAGTCAACTCGTTAGATATGGACTTCATGCTCACCGACGAGGTTGGCGTGATGGTGAACCTGCTTGAAGAAGCCGGAGTCGAAACAGTTGTAGCACTGCCCGATGGACAGGCTCTGCAAGGTGAGACGATGACCCTCGAAGCCGACCTAGCGCTTGCCGATGTAGTCGTGGCGGACTACGACGGTTTCCTGCTGCCGTGTATGGGGGCTGGGGGTGAGCGGAACGACGATACAGTCGAGATCGTGCGGCAGGCGGTCGCTGCCGGGTTGCCGGTTGCGGCGCAGTTTGGCTCGGTGGGTATGTTGGCCGAGGCTGGTGCCCTCGATGGCCGAGAGTATGCCGCAGACGGTGCCTTCGGGTCGCGGGCTGTCGAGGAAGGCACATATGCCGGTACTGGGGTGGTAGCGGACGGCAATGTGATCACATCCGGGACGTGCCCAAGAGCGGCCCGGTACTACGACAGACCCGACGGTACAGCCGACCTGACACAGGCGTTCATCGACGCTCTCAGCTAGGCCTTCATGCCGGAAAACCAGTCCGCGTATACGGCACTTACGCTCGTATGGCTTGAGTCCTAGTGGCGAACGCCCGTGGGGTTCGAGTCCCTTCGCCCACACCACAAGGTTGTCGGACCACCCCTGGCTAACGTGTCGACGATGCGATCGTTCTCGACGGCGGGTCTCAGCGCGATCACTGCGGCGGCGATGGGCACGGGCGTCTTCCCGATAATCGTCAGCAGCGTCCTCGCCGCCGAGTTCATCGCTGCTTTCGACATCAGCCGCGCCCAGGTCGGGCTGCTGGTCACTTCCAGCGGCTTGGTCGGAGGTCTACTCGCTCCTTCCCTGGGAAGGCTCACCGACCGGATCGGCGCCGTGACGGCTACACGTGGGGTGCTGATCGTCGGAGCCGTCACGATGACCGGAATCGCGCTCGCTCCCACCTATCCGATACTGGTCACCGCTGCCCTCGCCGCGGGGATCGCGAACGGGTGGTGCAATCCGGCCACGAATCTCTTGATTGTGGACAACATGGAGCCGGGGCGTCGGGGTGTCGTCACCGGTATCAAGCAATCGGGAGTCCCGATCACCACATTCCTCGCTGGCTTGCTTCTCCCTGCCATCGCTGTCTTGTCGAATTGGAGAGTCGCGGTCCTGATGGTGCTGCTCATGCCCATCGGAGCCCTCGTAGCGATGACGCGACGAGAGAGCCAGCCTCGCCATGCCGCTGACTCGGCCGACGCAGCCGGCGGATATGTGCCCGTATCCGTGAAGTGGATTGCTGTGTACGCAGCAGTGTCGGGGCTCGCCACCAACGCTGCCTTCGTCTTCATCCCGCTGTTCGCGGAAGAGGATCAGGCATGGAGCCCACAAGCCGCCGGAGCACTGCTCGCCATGGTGGGGTTGGTTGGCGTTGCGGCTCGTATCACATGGCCTCAGCTGTCGGAGCGACGTCTGGGACACGGCCCAACCCTCCGAATTCTCGGTGGGCTGTCGATGATGTCAGCGGCGATTCTGGCAGTCGCCGCTGTTGGGGAGATACCGGCGTGGTTGCTCGTTGTTTCGGCAGTCCTGCTCGGAGCCGGGTCGATCGCGTGGAACGCCGTAGGCATGCTTGCGGTCATGGACCTGACTCCCAAGGGCACCGTTGGCCGAGGGACTGGAATCGTGTTGCTCGGATTCCTGTTCGGTTCGGCGGCCGGCACGCCGCTACTTGGCTTGTCGGTCGATCTGCTGGGAACCTATGGACCGGGCTGGATCAGCGTGGCCGTCCTCCATGCAGCGACGATCCTCATCGCCTTCAAGATTCCGAAGGGCAGCGTGGTCGCGGCCTCTTGAAGACTCGTCATGGCGGGCTCTGTCCCGGTCCGCGATCCCGGCGAGTGGAGAATCCCCGTAGGTCCCGAACTTCGCCTCGACAAGGACCGGCAACTCGATGCAACCCAACAGCAGCATCTTTCAGCCTCGCTCTGTCTCGACGCGAGCTTTCGCTAGGCAGCTCCCGTAGCGTGCAGGCGGAGAGCGTGCTTCGTGTCGTGCAGGCGCACGATCCGAACCACGAGGGACGGAAGGAGCGGCATGACGCGATCGACGGGAACCACCTGTAGCTCGTCCACAGTGAAGCTGCGGCCCCCTAGCTTCACGACACCCTCACCGGCAGCCTGCAGGTTGCGCAACCAGTCGACCTCCGTGCCGTAGGGCAGCGGGACGATGATGGTGTCCTCCGACCGGTGAGCCGTCACGGGCGTCACATAGGCCTTTCCCGACTGTCTGCCGACGTGATGGATCAACGCTGCATGTGTCGATCGGCCCGAGAAGAACCGGACCATCACTGGATTGGTCACGTGTTTGTGATAGCTCGTTAGCAGCGCGATTGCCCGGGGGTTGCGACTCCGAAACGCCCACATCATCAATGCCGTCTCGACGATCTCCTCGACGATGATGACGCCGACAACCACTGCCAGCAGCTTGGCGAGCCTGCGCGTGGCGGACCGTATCAGCAAACGCAGCTTCCTCATGGCCTCCTCCATCCCTGCACGACCATTTCGCTATCCCCGAGAGACTCCGGTTGGGTGTCCCTCTCGGCAACCGAAGCGCGGGCACCGCACGACCGAGCAAACAAGATGCGCCACCGGTGACTTGTCATCAAGCGTACGCCCAATACTGCAGCGCGGTGCAGCAGTTTCTGCGCCCGTTGCGGTCCGTGGCAAACCAAGACGCTGGTTCAGGCTGGGATGGGCCTGCCCAGGTTCTGGTTGCCACAGCTGATGGCGGAGATCGCTGCACGACTGCTAGTCGCTGGGCGTTAGGAGTTGTGTACTTCTTCCATGACGTGCAACGAAGACAACATCATCGGAGACGGCAATGTCGTGAGCTCCACTGATCACGCGAGGGGTGTATGACCATGTTCGTCCGTCGGCTGACTGCCAGAGTCGACCGGCTTCGGAATCGGTGAGTACGAACCCAAGGGCATCGGAATACGCAGACCCCGAATGCGGTCCCGGCACCGGCTGAGGCGTCTTGATCCATTCGAGCCCATCTTCGGAGAACCAGGCGTCGTGGGGACCCCAACCGCCGCATGTGGTGGCGAGGATTCCTGAAGGGCCAGCACTCAGCGACGTTACCCAGCCGTTCAGGATCACGGCTTCCGGGTAGGAAGCGGTGCGGTCGTCTAGCCCGAACGTCCACTCCACGCCGTCGGGGCTTGTCGCTGTGGTGTTTCCCGTGGCGATCACCCATCGGCCTTCAAACCACTGTGCGGCACGTCCATCCGGCCAGACGTCTTCAAACCCACCTCGCTCCGCGTCATCTGGAAGTACTAGGGACTCGGCGGCTGCTGTGAGACGTTCGACTGCGCCAGTGGCTGCGTCGATCTTCCAGATCACCGAGTCGGTGTTCTCAGCCACGGTCGGGGCAACAACGAGCACTTCGCGATCATTCGCGGCGATTGCCATTGACTCGATCCAGCTTGTGGACCCGTCTAGCCGGATCGACTCCCATTCGCGAGTCGCCAGATTCCCAATCCATACCTGGGCCTGCGTTTCTGCACTGCCGAGGACGGCGATGAGGTCGCCTGGAAGGGCCACAACTAGATCCAACTCTCTATCTAGCCAAGCCGAGTCGAGCGACTCAGACACGTGACCGGTCGGGTCTGCCTCTGTCCAGTCGATGCCGTCTCGCGACCACAGGATGCTTCCGCCCTCCACGGTGGCGACGACGAACCCGCCATCGGGTAGCGAGGCCACATCTACGATCGAGTCGGCCCAGGATTCGGTCAGCTCAGTCCTCCGCCATGTCGTGTCGCTTTCGGTGATGGGTTGCGGAATCGACACGCCTCCGGTGCTGCCTTTCTGGAAGCGGAGTATTTGGTCGTTTGCCACGTCAACGACGTACAGCGACCCTGATCGATCGAATGTCAGGCCCTCGACCTGGTCGAAGCCGGTCAGCCGGACCTCCGGCTCACCGCTGGGGTCGACTGACCACACACTCCGCCCGTTCGCTGTTCCCACAAAGAGAACACCCTCGTCATCGAATGCCAGCGCAGACGGCGCCTCTGTCAACCTCGCGAACTCGACGGCAGTGCCCGACCCATCAGTGGCGAAATCAATGACGTAGACCGTGTTCTGGTTGTTGGCAACGTATAGCCGGCCATCTGGTCCAAACTCGATGTCCTTGGCGCTGTTTCCCGGCACGGTGGCTATTTCGGTCCGCCGACCAGCGGTTCCGCCAGGATGCACCTCCACCCGAGTGATGCGCACACCACCGGAGTCGTCGCTCACGAAGAGGTCACCGTTGGCGTCGATTGCAAGACCCTCAGGGTCTTCGAAATCATCGGCAAAAGCTGTTGTGACCCCATCGGTAATTCGGTAGACCGTGCCACCGCCAGCGACATACAACGCACCGTCAGCGCCAAGCTCTAAACCCTCAGCGTCGTCAATACCGGTCGCCAGGACTTCGGCTTCACCGAGAGAACCGTCGGGGAGTATTGCGACGCGAGAGACCCGCCCCGCCCCCGTCTCGGATACGAAAAGGCCCTCGGCCGGGTCGTATTCCACGTCGTTGGGAACGACGAGAGCGCCTAGCACCACCTCGCCGTAGCC
>JASJAS010000128.1 GCA_030066875.1 Acidimicrobiia bacterium
GCAACCAGCCCGGCGCATCTGGTGCGATCGACATGACCCATCCGTCGGTCACTTCGCAGGCGGATGTGCCTCCGATGGAGGTATTCCAGACCGAGGTCTACGGTCCTCAGACCTTCGACTTCCTGGTTGTCGACGGCACATACGAGGTACGCCTGCTGTTTGCGGAGACGTACGGTCCTGCGTCGGTGGATGATGGGCGCCTGTTCGATGTCGAAATCGAGGGCGTGCAGGTTCTCGACGACTTCGACGTTTGGGAGACCGCCGGCAATATCGATCACAAGGCCGTGATCGAGACCTTCCTGGTGGAAGTCAACGACGGCAACGGTCTCACGATCGAGACTCTCAACAACGTCGAGAACGCGTCGGTGCGGGGCATCATGATCCGCAAGGTGGTCTACGCGGCCAATGCGGGCGCTGGTGCTGTTGGCATCTGGGACGCGGGTTCCGGGTTTGTGAGCGGTGGCTCCAGCTTCAACACCGGCGACACCATCACACTCGATCCGAGTGCTCCGCGCAACACACCGCAGAGTGTCTTCCAGAACGAGCTGTACGGAGACACGACGTGGACCTTCTCGGTCGACAACGGCGACTACGAAGTGCAGCTGTTCTTGGCTGAGACCTTCGCGACGACTGTGGGTGCAAGGGTGTTCGACGTGTCGATTGAGGGTAACCCGGTACTCTCAGGCTTTGACATGGTGGCGGCCGGCTACCTGCACGACGTCGGGTTTGTCCAGCGTTTCGACTCGACTGTGAGCGACGGAGACGTAGTCATCGACTTCGTGACCGTGACCGACAACGCCTCAGTCAAGGGTATTGTGATCATCGAGAAGGCGCTCGCCGCTCCGTAGATTCAGAGCCGTGACAACCAGAAAGGGCCCCGCAACCTGCGGGGCCCTTTCCCATGACCGTAACCCCCGGTTCAGTCGCGCTCGACGCTAAGCGTGTCGCCGAGGTCGACCACTATCGAGCTCAGCGGGTCGACGTCCGCGGTGTCTTCGCCGACCCTTGCGGAACGCAGCGCGTTGAACCGTTCTCGCAGGATCTCGAGCTCGCTGGTCTTGGTCTCGAGTTCATTCTCGAGATCGGTGGCGGTGTTGCGCGACGCGTACAACTTCGAGCGAAGCGAATCGATGGTTGACTCTCGGTCGAATACCCTCGCCTCAGCTCTGTCCAGCTCCTTGGTCTGTTCCTTGGTCTCGTTTAGCAGCTCTGCGACCCGATTGGCGGAGTGACTCAACTCTTCGCGCAACTCGAGCTCATTGGCTTGCAGTTCCGCCAACTGGCCGCGCGTTGTGGTGAGGTCTACGGCGAGTTCGCGCTGTCGTTGCTGTTGTTCGGCTCGCAATGAATCGAGCGCCTCCGACAATCGTCGATCGAGTCGCCAGGTGGTCCAGACCCATCCCGCTACGCCACCGATTACCAATCCAATCACAAGCCAGGTTGCGCCGTTCACCCTCTCTGCCCCTCGCCGTCGTCGGTCCTCATCGCTTCTCCCGTCCTGCAGCTTATCGACAAAAAGCCGACCGTCCGCCAATCCGATCCTGTTTCGGACCCGACTGCGTTGAACAAGTTCCCCGGGGTGGTGGGCTATTTGGCCGCGGATCGCGAAGTTCTATGGGTCCGCCGTGGGCTCGGTTTCCTGCAAGACCGTGATCGACCCGGAGTAGCTGGCTACCCAGACCTCCCGCGTGGCATGGTCGAAGGTGATCCCTATTGGATGATGGGGGACGTCGAGCGTCTGCACGACTTCCATCGAGGTTGTCTCGATCTTGCTAACGGTGTCCGAGTTGTAGTTGACGACATAGAGGGATCGGCCGTCGTCGCTGAGGGTCATGCTGCGCGGCGCGGCTCCCGACCGGACCCTGCCTGCAACGGTGCCGGATTCCAGATCGATGGCGGCCACCGTGCCCTCCCCGTTGAGTGTTGCATAGAGATATCGATCCGTCGGGTCGATGACCAGATGACGCGGGTTGGCTCCCACGTCGCGCAACCAATCGACCCCGAAACTCTCCAGGTCGACGGTCGCGATGTCGCGGCTGCCCATCACCGCGACGTACGCGGTTCGCCCGTCGCTACTCACGGCGATCCCACGGGGATGCCTGCCCAATGCCACGCGGGCGATCTCTTCACCCAACTCTGTGTCGACAACCGAAAGATCGAAGCTGCACCAGTTGCTCACCAAGAGCAGGCCATCGTCGGGCGTGACGGCCAGGAACTTGGGAACTGCCCCGACGGCGATCACCTGGTCGATTTCGAGGCGCTCGGCGGACACCCGGTAGACGAAGCTCTCGTCCCAGTCGGCCAGGTTGCAGCCGTCGCCACCGGCGCGGCCGTACTCCTCCCCGTACATCTTGTAGTTGGAGATGTACATGAACGAGCCGTCCGAGGTCGGGGCCGCTTCAACGGGTGCGCCCTGGTGTTCATCCTCGTACTCGCCGTATCCGTACTCGCTGAGGTCGACCGAGTCGGGAATGGTTGCCACCAGTTCGTAGTCGCCGTTGTACACGGTGATCGTGTGCCGGTACATCATGTTCTGAGCAAAGAACAAACCGGCTCCGCTAGCCACTATGGATTTCGGCGAGATGTCACCAGTGATCGTGGTGACATGCTGCAGCTCGAGTTCGGTGGTCGGCGGGAGCGTCGTTGTGGTTGTCGTCGTCGTGGTTGTGGTCGTCGTGGTTGGTGGCGCGGTCGTGGAAGTCGAGGATGTGGTCGTAACCACCGGCTCCGGTGGCGCCAACGTCGTGGCCGCGACGGTGGCCGTGGACTCGACTTGCGCACGCGTGCAAGCTGCGGCAAATGCGGCGACGACGAGTGCACCTATGAGTATCCGGCCCTGCATCCCCACATGAAACCCACTTGCCGGGCCATTGCCAAGGAAGACCCGGGCACTCCGGAACGGCGCAGGCGATAGGGTGGGGCCATGTTCCCCTTCAGCGAATCGATCAAGCCAATGAAGGCCCGGGTACGGGAAAGGCCACCCGAACCACCCGGCTGGGTCTACGAACCCAAGTGGGACGGGTTTCGGATGATCGCCTGGTCCGGTGACAAGCCCCGGTTGGAAAGCCGCAACGGGAAAGACCTGCTGCGCTATTTCCCCGAGCTTCGTGACGCACTGGCGGAGTTGCCTTCGGGGACGATCGTCGACGGAGAGGTCGTAGTCATTCGTGACGGCGTCACCGACTTCGACGCGCTGCAGATGCGGATTCACCCTGCCGAGTCGAGGATCAACCTGCTCGCCGGGGAAACTCCGGGGAGCCTGATCGTGTTCGATGTTCTCGCCCACGAAGGCGAAAGCTGGCTCGAGCGAACGTACGCCGAGCGGCGCAGCCTGCTCGAGGAGCTATACGGCGCGCTCGGCGACCAGTGGTATCTCACCCCCGTCACCGACGATCTCGAGGAGGCCGAACGCTGGTTCACCGACTACGAGGCGGCGGGCTGCGATGGGATCATCTGCAAGCAAACCGACCAACCGTACGTCGAGGACAAGCGCAACTGGATCAAGTGGAAGCACCGTCGCACGATTGATTGTGTGGTCGGGGGCTATCGAGTTCACAAGGATGGCGACAAGATCGGCTCATTGCTGCTCGGCTTGTACAACGATGAGGGTCAGCTCCATTTCATCGGGCATTGCTCAGGGTTCACCAATCAGGACCGGGTCGAGATCCTGCGGCAGTTCGAGCAACTTCGCACGGACGACAGCTTTGGCGAGGCGGTGCGCCGTCCTGGCGCTGAGAGCCGGTGGACGGGCGGCAAGGATCTCTCGTGGATCCCCGTCGAACCCGGTGTGGTGATCGAGATCAGCTATGACCAGCTCCAGGAAGGTCGCTTCCGTCATGCCACTCGTTTCTTACGGTGGCGGCCCGACAAGGACGCCGGCGAGTGCACGATGGACCAACTGGAGCGACCCACCGGGGCCAGCTTCGAAGAGGTGGTAGGGGCTCCGACGAGTTGACACGGGTCAATCAACCAAGGTTGATAGGGACAAGCTACGTCGTGTGAACAGTCCTCGCAGCCGAAAGGAACGCAGATGAGCCCGCGCAACCGGCGTGGAGATATACGAACTATGAACCTCCTCTTCACGGGTGCAGAGGACGAAGCTCGCCGGGCAGGCGAAGCCGAGCCCGGAGCAGAGCACCTCGTTCTGGCTGCGCTCGAGCTTCCGGACGGTTCCGCTCGCCGGGCCTTCGAAAATGTCGGGGCAGACCCGGATGAGTTTCGTGTCGCGCTCGGAGCACAACACATCGACGCTCTCGGTTCGGCGGGTATCGAAGCCCCGGAGGAAGTCTTCGCCGACCGCCTGCCCGAGCCGTCGCAGCCCACTGGCGTCTATCGCAGCAAGGGCTCGGCGCACAAGATGTTCAAGAAGGTCGTGAAGATGGTCAAGAAGGAGCGATCTCAGCTCTACGGGGCGTACTTCGTGCTCGTTGCATCGGAGTCGGATTTGGGGACCACGGCTCGGACGCTCGCCGCGATGGATGTAGACCGGACACAACTGATGGCGGCCGCCAGGGCTGAGCTCGACACCCTGAATGCGTGAAGTCGGTTCGACTTCATGTCCCTGCTATCCCGGTGATAACTCCCCATCCAGCTGGGCATAGGCTCGAGCGAGCGCTTGCCGCATGGTTTGCGTCGGGTAGGGACCGTCGGCGATCAGCGACTCGAACGGGATCCCCTCGCTATGGCCGAGGCGAGCCGCATCGGCGATCCCCTCGATCTCCTCTTGTTGGGTGGCAACAAACGGAGCGTCGACGATGGTGCCGTGACCCGGCACGATCACGTGTTCCAGCTTGATCGAGTCGAGCGTCTGTGCCCAGTCGAGCGGGTACGAGTCGCCAAAGGAGGGTGGAGCTCCTTCCTCGATGAGATCGCCGGCGAACAGCACGCCGGCGTCCGTGACCCGCACGACGATGTCGGAGTTGGTGTGCCCGAGCCCGTGGTAACGCAGCTCCACGACCCGCCCGCCGATGTCGATGAGCGCCGAGGAAGGAAACGTCTCGGTCGGTGGCGTGATGACCACTTCCTCCACTTCTGGTCTTTGCTCCGCCGGCATCCACTCCAGCACTTGACGGCGCGCCGCCTCGCCGTTCTCGACCATCTCGGATCGGCACCTGTCATGGCCCCAGATGAGCGCCTCGGGGAAGCGCGAGTTGCCCCAAGTGTGGTCCCAGTGGTAGTGGCTATTGACCACCCAGGCAACGGGGAGTTCGGTCAGGGCGCCTAGCTCACCTCGCAGCTCGTCGGCTCGTCGATGGTTCTCCCGGGTGTCGACCAGCAGCACCGCTTCCGCACCGAGAACAACGCCGATGTTGAGCTGGAACGAGTCGTAGTGGCGCCGGAATACGCGGTCTCCGACTTCCTCGAACGGACTCACTCCCAATTCTCTTTGCGCATCTTCGATGGTTGAACACGGGGCGGTTCGCCGGGCATCTTTGGATAGTGCGGCGGCCACGGGGCGTCGCCGATACCGTTGGCTTCGTCGGCGGCAACCATCTCGAGCAGCGGGTCCAGCGAAAAATGAGTGTTGTCTATCCCCGCAGTCAGGTCGCCAACTGCGGCCCAGCGGTCCTTGAAGGTCATGAGGTCGTAATCCTGAGGATTGATCGTGGCGAGTTCCGACCACTCGAACGGCGTCGAGACATACCCGGTGTGGCGCAGACTGTATGCGGAGGCAATCGTGCGATCTCTGGCGACCTGGTTGTAATCGATGAAGACGCCGCGGCGCTCCTCCTTCCACCAGGCGGTCGTCGCCAGTTCGTGACGGCGCTCTAGCTCACGCGCCAGCGCAAGCACGCTGCGCCGCATCTCGAAGTAGTCCCACTGGGGGGCGATGCGCACGTAGACGTGGATGCCGCGGTTGCCCGATGTCTTCGGGTATCCGATGTAGCCCAACTCGTCGAGCAGTTCTCTTGCCGCGGCGGCCACCTCCCGGGCGTGAAAGAAGTCGTAGCCGTCGGCAGGGTCGAGGTCGATGCGGAGTTCATCGGGGTGATCAATGTCGTGGCCGCGGGCGTTCCACGGGTTGAGATCTAGACAGTTCATCTGCGCCATCCAAATAACGTCGCCCACGTCGAGCGGAAGAAACATCCGTCCGGCTCGGGCGGACGGGAAGCGCACATCGACCTTGCTTCTGGCGCTCTCGGGGACGCGTTTGACAAAGAACGGGTCGTGTTTGACGCCTTTGGTCCATCGCTTGAGGCTCACCGGACGGTTGTGTACCCCACGCAGTGCGCCTTCGCCGCACATGAGGAAGTGTTCGACAACGTCGAGCTTGGTCCAACCCTGGTCGGGGAACA
>JASJAS010000027.1 GCA_030066875.1 Acidimicrobiia bacterium
TCCAGCCATCTCGATGCTGTCGGCTTCGTGGAGGATGCGTGTGTTGTGCCCGTGGCGCGCCGCTTCAAGACGGTCGTCACCTCTGCCGCCGGTCATCCGCTGGACAAGACGTACTACCAGACAGTCAAGGGCATGGTGACTCCACTCGATATCCTCGAGCCGGGGGCCAATCTCATAGTTGCGTCCGATTGCTCCGAAGGGATGGGTTCGGAAGCGTTCCGCGCCTCGCAGCATCGTCTGGTTTCAATCGGCCCGGAGGCCTTTCTCAATGGCATCCTCGGTAAGCGGTTCGCCGACATCGACGAGTGGCAAAGCGAAATGCAAGTCAGAACCACGCGGGTAGCGGACATCCACCTGTACTCAAGAGGGCTCCCTACAGGGGATCGCTCTCTAACAGGTGTCAATCTCATCGAGTCTGTCGAGGAAGCGATCACGAGGAGCCTCGAGGAGACCGGTGATCGAGCGGTAGCGATGATTCCGGAAGGACCGTACGTAGTGCCGAGGTACAGTGCGGGCCAAGTGCGGTCTGCCTGAGCACTCCTCGGTTCGATTCCGACGTCTGGTCCGTAACGATCTGTTGCGCCGTCGGGTACGACCTAGCCAGTTCGGCCGGCGGCCCGCCGCCAGTGCTGGTCCGAGCCGTCTGCGGTGTCGGTTGCGGCAAGCACCGCCTTCACCTCGTGGGGGTAGAGGATGCTGACCAGGCAGAACTCGTTGCCGAATGGGTCACACATGACGGCCCAGTCGATGGCGGGGGGTTCGCCCTCAAACGATCCCGGTCGCGGGTAGATGCTTGGAGCCTTCTTCACGGACCCGCCCAGGGTCTCGACCTGTGCAATCGCGTCGTCAACGTCGGCGACGTGGATGTCGATGTGGGACCGGTTGGCGGCATCATCCTTCGGCCGGTCGACCTTCTGCAGGATGATCTCGTGCTGCCAGGGGTCGGGCCGACCGAGGTAGGAGAAGCGGTCGGTCCAGTGGCGGCGATAGGTTCCCGTGGACGGTGGGGCACCGATCACAGGCAGGCCGGTGAGCTCGGAGTAGAAGGCCTCGGCGACCTCGAGGTCCTCGACATCGATGACATGGCAACGCAGCTTCCCGATTCCCACGGGATGGCATGCTAGCCAAGTGGCCCTTGCGAGCGTCACCGAGGGAGTGACGTTCTAGCTGGATGATCGGCACCGGCACGAATGTGCGGAATACGTTATGGGGGTAAGTGCGTTCGTGGGGACGAGTGTCCGTCGGCAGCTCGGAGGAGTTGAAGAATGGAAGAGATGCAGTTCCCCGCGCCTTCAGAAGGCATTGTCGTTACCCATTTCGTCGTTTCAGGTGACGTAGCTGCTTCTCGAGACTTCTATTCGGGGGTTCTCGGCGGAACCACCGTCAGGGAGGGCGCCCCGACAATCGTGAAACTCGCCAATAGCTGGGTCATCATCAACGAGGGCGGCGGACCGACCGAAGACAAACCCAACGTGTTCCTGGATGTCCCGTCTGATCAGAATCAGGTAAGCGCGTTCATGAACATCCGCGTCGCTGACATTCAGAACGTCTATGACGAGTGGTCGGCGAAGGGTGCGACCTTTCTCACGCCACCTATCGACAGGGGAGCCGAGATCCGCTGCTATATGCGCGATCCAGATGGCCACCTGATCGAGGTGGGCCAGGCAACAGGCGTTCTCACTTAGCCGTCAACAGCCACGCCCACGACGGCCCAGAGGCCTGCGAGTTCGTCCCAATCGAGCTGCGCCGTGCCTCAGGGGAACGCCACAGGGGCAGCGAACGCCACGAACCCCCGGAGTTAAGCTACGCAGCCTTGCCCTCGTAGCTCAGGGGATAGAGCACCGGTTTCCTAAACCTCTCGGCACCAGCGCTGTGCCACAACCGGAGAACCCCGTTGAATCGGCGTTTCGCGTAAGCGACAGCTGCGAGTTATGTGCTGAAACGCAGACGGGAATCGGCAGACTCAGTCCGCTCACAATGCCGGTCATGGAGCGGGGGTTGAGGACGTTTGGCTCTTGCTTGCTCGCTGGTTCTCTGATTCGTTGTCATATGAGACCGCTGTTCGGAGCGCTTACTGGGTGGCGGCTTTGGAGGACCGATGACTCAGCGTGTGGCGAGCGACCAGTCGGCGGTTGAGGGCTTCACCCTGTTCGTCAAGCGGTACCGCTCGATGCTGGAGCATGCACTGGTGGGCGTGGTCGGTCCGGATCTTGCGGCCGATGCCTCTTCGGAGGCGTTTGCGTACTGCTGGAGACAGTGGGATCGCGTCGGAGCGATGGAGCATCCGGCTGGATACCTGTGGTCGGTCGGACGCAGTAAGGGCCGCGACCTGGCAAGGCAGAACGGCAGGGCGCATCGGCCTCTACTGCCAGCGATCGTCCACTCAGACCTACCCCTGGTGGAGCCGGGCCTTCCAAAGGCACTAGCAGGCCTCTCGGAGAGGCAGCGTGTGGCCGTCCTTCTCATCCACGGATTCGGCTGGACCTACTCGGAGGTTGCCGAGTTCCTCGACATCTCGGTGTCGTCGGTACAGCAACATGCACAACGGGGAATGGCGAAACTCCAGAAGAGACTTGGAGGTGCATCGTGAGGACTGACATGTCAGGCCAGGTGCGGGCCTACGCCGAGCACCTCGAAACACAGATCAACGACTGGGAGATCGACGACCTGTTCCGCGAGGCCACGCTCACCCTGCCCCGCACCCCAGTGAGGGTCAAGAGCTGGCGTGGTCCTCTGGTTGGCCTAGCGGTCATGATGCTGGTGCTCGCCTTCGGCGGCACCCTCTGGCTGCTTCGAGAAGAGCCCTCCAACGTCGTCGCTCCGACCCCCTCAACTGTCGCCCCAACTACCGCGACCATCGACCCCACTCCTGAGACCATTGATGTCGGATCGCTTGTGTGGAGTCGGGTGCCCTTCGACGAAGTCGCGTTCCGTCCCACTCAAGGAGCGGGGATGTCGGATGTGGTGGCCTGGGATGGCGGGTTTGTTGCAGTCGGAGAAACGAACACACCAAAGGACGGTGACTGGGGAGTAGATGGAGCCGTTTGGCTGTCCCCGGACGGCGTGACCTGGACTCTGCTCCCCAACGGAGATCGACCCCTGGGCGGTGCCCAGAAACAGGACATCGGGGCCATCACTACAGGCGGACCCGGTCTCGTAGCGGTCGGTCAAACACTGGATGACCCCGACACCAGGAGCGTTACCTCAAGCTGGACGGCCTCGGCGGTCTGGACCTCCGAGGATGGTCTCGTCTGGACCAAGTCTCCTCTCGCTGGTTCGTTGAATGACGTGACTGCGGGTGGCCCAGGAGTCGTCGCCGTGGGGCGCGACAGTGGGGCCGCTGCGGTATGGACCTCCCCGGACGGGACCACCTGGGCCCGAGTACCGCACGATCCCGCCATATTCGGTCATGGTGGCGGTGAAATGTGGCAAGTCGCTGCCGGGGAAGCAGGCCTGGTCGCGGTCGGCTGGCTGAACGGCACAGGTGCGGTTTGGACATCGCCCGATGGACTCGACTGGTCCGTCCATCTGGGAGCAGGCATGGAGCACCGGTCAGTCCATCCTCCAGGCATCCAGGCAGTCGCCGCCACGCCACAGGGATTCGTCGGAATCGGAAACGAAGAAACGATCGAAGACGCATGTGGCGAGGGGGCACCGGGAGATTGTCGTGTCATGATATGGACCTCTCCCGACGGGGTCACTTGGACCCGCGTCCCACACGATGACGACGTTCTAGGCGGAGGCCTCGACAAACAGTTCGCATACGCCGTGACAGCCGTCGGCGACCAGATCGTGGTGGCAGGCAGCAGCGTGTGGACGTCGTCCGATGGTCGCACGTGGTCACGCAGCTACGAGGACTCCGCCATAGCAGGCGATCGCGAGGGATGGATGCGCGCGGTAGCGGCGAGCAACGACGCGGTGGTCGTCGTTGGCGGATCGCCGACCGGGACGTCTGCCGTCGTCTGGGTGGGAACACCCAACCACGGCGCCGGGAACCCTGTCCAGTGGCCGGAACAGTGACCTGCCCGCGAACCCTCGACAAGCAACACTCATCCGGGGGTGACCAAACACCGCCCGTATCGGCACGTATGGGTGCCCTCCAAACCGGTGCTCTACCAACGCTGTGCGATCGGTTCTGAAACGCTCCCCCAAGCAGACGTACCCAGAAACCCTGGAGTTAAGCTACGCAGCCCTGCCCTCGTAGCTCAGGGGATAGAGCACCGGTTTCCTAAACCGGGTGTCGGAGGTTCGAATCCTCCCGAGGGCGCGCGGACTCGCAAAGCGAGTCCGTTGGCAGTTTCCTCCCGGAAACTGCGGCCCTGGGCACGGCGGTGGCCGCGGAGCGGCGCAGCGGCTATCGGTCCAGCGCAAACAGCTCGACCGAGTTGCCGACACCACGCAGGTCGATGGGCCCCAAACTCTCGACTGTGATCCCGTCGGGGATGGTGACTGCCTCGACCACATCGCCAGATGCCAGGAAGGTGCGCTCGAAGTCACGACACGCCTGCTCGATCCGAGCCGTCGTGTTCGGCGTGTCACCCAGGTAGACGATCTCGTGTTTGACCGTCCCGATTTCCCCGGTGACCACGGGCCCCATATGCAAACCCGCCCAGAAGCTGGGGACCGCACCGAACTCCGCGAGGTAATCGCCGGACGAATGGTCGATTGCGTCCGCCATGGCAAAGACGGTCTGGATGCAGGCCGCGTTCTCGAGGCCCTTGCGTTCGGTCCAGGTGAGAACGACCTCGTCGCCCACGAAACGATGGATATCGGCGCCGTGGCGGAGCGCACTGGTGGAAACGTCTGCGACAAACCGCTTGAGAAACGCGTGATAGCGAAGATTGCCCAGCTTTTCTGCGATCTGGGTGGAGCTGCGCAGATCGACGAAGAGAAAGATGCGGACCTCCTCGCGTGGTCGGTGGTAGCGACCGAGGATCAAGCCGACGAGCACGCCCCGCCCGAGCAGCCGATTCACCTGGGCGATGAAGTTGATTACGAGGGCCGCGACGAAGCTGATGACGACGGACCAGGCGAGTCCCGGGTCAACCAGCTCGTTCCAGGCCACGCCGCCAATTGTCAACAGAGGTACGGCGATTGTCGTGACGATGATGGCGAGCCAGGCCAGGCTCCGGGTGACTAGAACGACCAGGAACGGAGCCTCGCGCCACCCACGGGGAATGAGACCGACGGCCCAGCCGACGTCGAACGCGACCATTCCGGCTGCGATCAGGAATCCGATCAGCGCGCCGGTGACGATCGACCGGGTTGTGCCATCGCCAAGGAAATAGCCGGGGATGAGGCCGATGAGCGCGCCCAACGGAGTAACGGCGGCGAGGACCCGCGCCATGATCTGCCACTGCTCTGACCTCGTCACGTAGCCGTCTGCTCTGCTCGGGCGGGCAATCTTAGGGGTTCTCGCCGGGTCCCTCAGCAGCACGAGTGCCGGATGATGATCCTGACCGGCTGCTCGCTCGCCGTTGGCGGACACGGCACACGTCATCGAGGGCACTGATCGCGGCAGGGATGGCCAAGCTCATCGCAACCGCAACATGACCCATGGCAGGGTCCCCCACCCGCAGACTTGGGGGTAGCTTCTTACACTTCGGACCGCTGGTTCCACGGAATCAGCATGCCAGGAGACCGTTGGGGGGGTTTTCTCCCGCCTGCGGCTGAAAGTGCGCCGGCGACGACCAAGTCGGCCAACAGCTGAGGTAGCAATTCGTGCGAACAATGATCACCGGAGGATTGGGCTTCCTGGGCCACGCCCTCGGATCACAACTCGAGACCGAAGGGCACGACGTCAGGTTGATGGACATCCGCGACGGCGCGCCGCAAGGAGCCGACTACTGCCGTGGCAGCGTCCTCAGCCTCGAAGATTGCCTGAGAGCCTGCGAAGGTGTCGAGATCGTGGTCCATGGCGCCGCGGTTCACCAGGCCCACAGTGTCGGCTACGGTCCCTTGGCCGCCGCCGATGTCAACGTGAGGGGCACGATCAACCTGTTCGATGCCGCAATCAAGACAGGCACGCGCCGCTTCGTGTTCCTCTCGACTTCCAAGGTATATGGCGATCCGTCGGAACTACCGTCGGCCGAACATGACCCGCTCGCACCCCGGGATGTCTACGCACTCAGCAAGCTCGCTGGCGAGCACCATCTGCGCGTGAGCCAGCCCGATACGGACATTGAGGTCGTCTTCATGCGCCCGTTCTCGGTGTATGGCCCGGCACAGAACCTCGATACCGGGTACGTCGGCATGGTACTGAAGTCGCTCCTCGGTGAGCGCCCCATCGAACTCCCGGGACTTCCCGACTACAAGCGGGACTTCGTGCACATCGACGACGTCACACGACTGTGTGCGACCATCATCCGCACCGAATCCCTGCCCGGATTGACCATCGTCAATGTGGGAAGTGGCGAAATGGCCTCGCTAGCGCAGTTGGTGACGAGTGCGTCTCGCATAGTCGGATCCGATTTGCCCATCGGTTATCGCACGCCGCCGGCGGGGACGCTGACCCGTTCACACGCAAACATGGACTACGCCGCGGCGCGCTTCGGTTTCCGGCCGTCATTCCAACTCGCTGAAGGTCTGGCCGACACCATCGAGTGGTTTACGTCCGCACATCTACCCCGGCAGGAACGGAGTGCGCAATGATTGCGGCACTGATTCTGGCCGCAGGCAAAGGGGAGCGGTTCGGTAGAGATCCACACCCGAAGCAGTACAGCAACCTCTGCGGCAAGCCGCTATTCGTGCACAGCGTGTCGACCTACGGGGCGATGCCCGAGATCGATCGAATTGTGCTCACGTTCGACACTGATTGCGAAGACTTGGTGCAGACCTCTCTGGAGCAGCACGGCCTCGTAGACGCGGTCGACCTCGTCCCGGGCGGTGCGACACGACAGGCTTCGATCGGGAATGCCGCCGCAGCGTTGGGTTCGCTCGATGCTCTAGATCGCAATGACATGATCGTCGTCCACAATGCCGCGTCACCGAATACGCGAGCGGCATTCGTGCGGGAGTGCATAGAGGCAATGGAGGGGTTCGACGCTGTCCAGGCGTGCGTCCCGGACACGCGCACCGTCTTCGAGCGGACCGACAAAGTGGTCAGCCGAGTGTTGCCTCGAGCCCACCTTGTCTACAACTGCGACCCGCTGATCTACCGGGCCGACGTGTTTGCCCGCTTGATTCAGACCCAGCACGAGCGGGGAACGACCGGGGAAACAACGAGTGACACCGCACTCGAACTCGGCTACCAACTCCGCCTGGTCGAATCGAGCTACGACAACATCAAGGTCACAACGCGATGGGACATCTATGCAATCGAAGCCGCGATGCAGGATGGATCCGCTTCCTGACGATCTCCTAGCCGGCTATGCCCTCAACTGACCTCGACGACCCCCGAACCCAGCACCGCCTTCAGGTCGAGGAAATCGGCGCACACAACGCCCCAAGTTCCCGTTGACGCGGCGAATGGCTGCAGCAGAGGCTCGGTCATCGATGCCGACATCCGGGCAGCAATGAAGTCGTCCCACCCCGACGGATCGTCGTTGCCCGCGAGCCCGTACTGATCGAACCGCCCTGCTGCCACGTCACTCTCGAGGTCTGACAGCTGGTAGCCGTCACCAAGCAGGATCAGCCAGGCCTCGCCGGGATTCGACGACATATTGAACACGGAAACCTCAGCTAGGCCGGCGGCAATTGGACCGCTCTCGACCGTGCACACAGTCCCGTCGAACGTGACTTCTGGCGGGCCGGCATCTTCAACCTCCGCCGCGTCATCGCTCCCGCCGCAGGCAGCCAAGAGCAGAACAAGAATGAGCAGACGGGCAACGGCCCGCCCCGACCTGACTTTCACTTCCTCTCCCTCCCAGGGTGAGGACCAACCTACAGGTCAACTAACGCGCTTGGGCTGCAACATCGCAGCGCGCAAGCTGGTCCGGCCGTTAGGGCTTGAGAGACTCCACCAGGTCGACATAGGCCTGCTTGGCGTCTTCCGACTCCGTCCCTTCGAGCGCAGCCCACGCGTCGTATTTGGCTCTGCCCACGAAGTCCATCATCCCCGGACGCTTCCCTTCGACATCCCCCACGGTCGCCTGCTTGTACAGGGCGTAGAGCTTGAGCAGATCCTCGTTGCCAGGTTTCTCCGGTAGCTCCTGGACCTCGGCAACTGCAGTTTCGAAATCCGACATCTTCGGTCCCCTTCTCGAATGCTGGCCTAATCGTCGATCATCGCAGCGCTCGGTGCAAGAAAGCCGCGATCTGCTCCCGGGTCACCACATCGCTCGGACAGAACAGATCATTGTCCGGCGGGTTGCAACCGGTGGTTATGCCGGCCGTGGCAAGACGATCGATATCCCCCTCGAAGACCGAATCATCGTCGTCGATGAACAGATCGCGTTCGCCCATATCAGACAGTCCGAGCGCCCGCACCAGGAAGGCTGCCAGCTGGCCGCGCGTCACGAAGTCATCCGGGCAAAACTCAGCTGCTCCACACCCCCGGGTAATCCCGCTGGCGGAAAGCCACTCGATGTCACTCGCAAAGACGCTGCCGTCGACATCCGTGAAATCAGCCGGGGCTCCGTTTACTTCGACGAGATCGCCGAACGCACGGTGGAGGAACGCAGCCAGCTGACCTCGGGTCACGGGAACCTGAGGGCAGAATCGATTCCCCGCCGCATTGCACCCCGCCGTGATCCCCTCGCCAACCAGCCACTCGATGTCTTCTTGGAATGTGGATGTGCGGTCGTCGCAGAAGGTGTCGCCGTCCTCGGCGGAGAACCCGAAGCACCAGATGTTGTCGGCACCGACATATGTCCACTCCCACGGCTCCGGTCGCGGGCCTTGATTGGTCGCGTCGGGCGGGTAGCTGGGTATCCACCCGTGGCGCTTGGCGGTCTCGTAGTTGTTCGCCGATAGCCACGCGTAGGCCGGCGAGTTGACGAACTCGAAAATCTCATAGCCGGGCTGAGTGATGTCGACGGCGTAGCCCGTGTGGTGTTTCGAGTATCCCGTCGGCGCCACATAGCGGAGCCGGGCATCGATCGCCGCGTCGGTGTACGAGGTCAGTTTCCGCAACAGGACGTAGGTCTGGGCGCTGTGATCGCGATAGGCCGAAGCAAGCAGCAGCGTATGCCCGGCTGACTTGGCGTCAGCCCGCAACTCCAGCCAAGCCTCGGCCGCGTCCGGCTGCATCTGGAGCCAGCCGACGTTGACCAGCGGCCCTGCCGGTAGCGGCCGGCGGATGTAGCCGCGGCCCTCCCCGATGCTGCGAATCCGTGCATCGATGGAGCTGTTGCCGGTGATCGACGGTGCGGGCCCGATCGGCGCCAAGTTGTCCAGTTCGGCTTCGGTGAATAGCTGGTTGAACTCGTTCCCGGTGAACTCGGGAAGCTCCTCCCCGGCGGCTGCGCCTACCGAGCCGAGGATGACAAGGACCGCTACCGCGACGGCTAGAAGGAGGCCGTGCGGCGATCTGGTGGGTTCGACTCTGGCCCGTTGTTTCGAGGTCTCGATGAGCGTGAAGATACCGTCACCACGGTGGTCATCAAATCACTGTTGGATTCTGGTCAACAGTTCTCGAGTGCCGACTCCGGTGGGACGTAGTCGTAGCCGAGGGCGCGGGCCACATGTTCTTCCGTGATCGAGCCCTTGCAGACATTCAGGCCGCCGAGGAAATACGGGTCCTCGAGTAGCGCCTGTTTGACACCCTTGTCCGCCAAGGCGAGCGTGAACGGCAGCGTTGCGTTGTTGAGCGCGTAGGTCGAGGTGCGGGGAACTGCACCGGGCATGTTGGCAACGCAGTAGTGGACAACATCGTCGACCACGTAGGTCGGTTCTTCGTGGGTCGTAGGTCGCGATGTCTCGAAGCAACCGCCCTGATCTATGGCGACGTCTACCAACACCGAACCGGGCCGCATCTGACGGACAAGATCGGCGCTGACCAGTTTCGGCGCCCTATCGCCCTTGACCAGAACCGCTCCGATCACGACATCGGCGTCCAACACCCATTCTTCGATCGCCGAAGCCGTCGAGTAGACCGTTTGGACCGCGGTACCGAAACGGCGGGCAAGCCGATCTAGAACCTTGATGCTCTTGTCGAGCACGGCCACCTCGCCACCGAGCCCGGCTGCCATCTGAATGGCGTGCTCGCCAACCACGCCGCCGCCGATGACGACGACGTTGGCCGCCTTCACCCCGGGCACGCCTCCGAGCAGAAGGCCGGCTCCGCCGTTCGGGGCTTCGAGACAATGGGCTGCCGCCTGAATGGACATACGGCCGGCGACCTGTGACATCGGTGCCAGCAGCGGCAGTCCGCCGCGCCGGTCGGTAACGGTCTCGTAGGCAACACAGGTGGCACCGCTCTTGACGAGATCCGTCGTTTGGTCGGGGTCCGGGGCGAGATGCAGATAGGTGAACAGAACCTGGTCCTCGCTGAGTTGGGCCCGCTCGACGGCTTGGGGTTCTTTGACCTTGACGATGAGTTCGGCTTCGGCCCAGATCTCAGCGGCGCTATCGGCGATCTTCGCACCGGCGGCCCAATATGCGTCGTCGGCGGCGCCGATGCCGATGCCGGCATCCTTCTCGATGATCACATCGTGGCCGTGGGCGACCAACTCTCGCACGCTGGCCGGGGTCAGACCCACCCGGCGCTCCGCCTTCTTGATCTCCTTCGGCGACCCAACGAGCATTTCGCGACCTCCTACTTGCAGGCCACACCGGGCCTGCCCGATCAACTGAATCTAACGCGTCGCGGCGATGTTCCGAATGACAACACCGAATCTTGGCCAGCTCAGTTGGATACCTATCGATCGATAGGTATCATCTGCAGCCGAAGTGGCCATGCACGGGGAGACAGCACGACGGAGGAGCAGATGGCAAAGCGTAAGGTGATCATCATCGGGGCCGCGGGCCGCGACTTCCACAACTTCAACACTCGCTTTCGCGATGACGACGGTGTCGAGGTAGTTGCGTTCACAGCCGAGCAGATTCCCGGCATCGAGGACCGGATCTACCCGGCTGAGCTGGCAGGGCCGTTGTACCCCAACGGTATCCCGATCTACACCGAGGATGATCTGCCGCGCTTGATCGTCGAGCTCGGCGCCGATGAATGCGTCTTCTCCTACAGCGATATCTCGTACCAACACGTCATGGGCGTTTCGGCCATTGTCCAAGCTGCGGGCGCTTCCTTTACTCTCCTAGGACCCAGCGACACGCAGATCAAGAGCACCAAGCCAGTCATCTCGGTGTGTGCGGTTCGCACCGGTGCCGGCAAGTCGCAGACTTCCCGCGCCGTAGTGGAAAGGCTCATGGCGAAGGGGCTCAAGGTAGTTGCCATCCGCCACCCCATGCCGTACGGCGATCTGGCGGCACAGAAGGTGCAGCGCTTTGCCGAGATCGCCGATCTCGAGAAGCACAACTGCACGATCGAGGAGATGGAGGAGTACGAGCCGCACATCGTTCGCGGCAACGTCATCTACGCCGGTGCGGACTACGAGGCAATAATCCGCGCCGCAGAGAACGATCCGGCTGGATGCGATGTGATCGTATGGGACGGCGGCAACAACGACTTCTCGTTCTATGAAGCGGATCTGGCGATCACCGTCGTTGATCCGCACCGGCCCGGCCATGAGCTCAGTTACTACCCCGGTGAGGTCAACCTGCGCACCGCCGATGTCGTCATCATCAACAAAATCGACTCTGCCGACCTGGCAAACATCGAGACGGTCCGCGAGAACATTGCGAAGACCAACCCGAATGCCAGGGTGATCGACGCAGCCTCCACGCTGCGCCTGCAGGACCCAACTGTGGTGGATGGCAAGCGAGTCCTTGCCATCGAGGACGGCCCCACCCTGACTCATGGCGGCATGAAGATCGGCGCAGGTGTCGTGGCTGCCCGCAAGTATGGGGCGACGGAACTCGTTGACCCTCGGCCTTACCTGGTCGGCAGGCTCCGGGAGACCTTCGAGACCTATCCGGAGATTGGAACCATCCTCCCGGCAATGGGCTACGGCGAGGAACAGCTGCGGGATCTCGAGGCCACTATCAACACCACTGACTGTGACGCAGTTGTCGTGGGCACTCCGATCGACCTGGCACGGGTGGTCAACATCGAGAGACCGCACACCCGGGTCTTCTACGATCTTCAGGAGATCGGCCAGCCCAACTTGGACGGCGTCCTCTCCGAGTTTGTCGACAAGCACGCCCTCGTCTGATCGGTCAGCAGCGATAGAGTGTGCCGGGGTGATCGGGTCGGTGACTCGCCCCTGCTCGGCAGTGAAGGGAGCCACGTGGCAAGTCCGCTGAAGCCAGCGACCGAGTTCGAGATCAACCGCTACCACGTCGATCTGTCCTCGCTTGCGGTTCGCCACGAGCGTGTACGCTGCACCGATTTCGAAGATGTCCTCGGGGGAATCGCACGAGCTACCAAGCTGCTCGCCGGCGTCGAAATCACCGACTCCTACGACCCACAAGCTCCGCTTGTCATGAACCTCGGCCTGCTCAGCGGCACCCGGGTCATGACGGGGCTGCGCACGTTCTTCCACGGCTATTCGCCGCTCAAGCAAGCCGGCAACGGCAGACCGGGGCTGATGTGGTCGGCCGGCAGCGGGCATTTCGGAACCAAACTGCGGGGCCTCGGCATCGACGAGGTGATCTTCACCGGCCGGGCCGAGCAACCGACTCTGCTTCACCTGTCTGCCGATAAGGATGGAGGACCGGCTCGCTTCGAATTCCTCGACGCCTCCGACCTGCGGGGGCGGATGGTGAACGACCGAATCCAGGACCTCCACAGACGCTATCCCGACGCCCACTTCGCAAGCATCGGTCCCGCCGGCGAGAACTACGAAACGGTGAGGTTCGCCTCGATCGCGCTATCGACCGACAACCAACTCGAAACCGGCGATGCCAAGCCCCGCTACTGCGGCCGGGGCGGCTACGGCGGTTTGATGGCATCCAAGAACCTATGGGCGATCGCCGCCGAAGGACCCAATCCGGCGCGAGTCCGTGGCCTCCGTGACGTCAACAAGGAGATCAACCTCGGTGAAGGCAGCGCCCGCTACCGCGATCTGCCCAACGACCGGGGCGGAACCTGGCGAAATATGAAGATGATGCAGGAAGCCCAGTCGCTTCCGGAGTTCAACTTTGCTCCGACGGGGACGGAGTTGTCGAAGCCACTCCTCCGCCCGAGCGTCGAAGCCGGCCCCTACGTTGTACTTGCCGAGAGCTGCTACTTGTGCGGCATCAGATGCCACAAGAACGTCTACAAAGAGGTTGACGGCGAAGCCGGTGGGTTCCACGCCAAGGTCGACTACGAGCCGTTGACTCTGTTGTCGTCAAACCTCGGGATCTTTGAGCCTGACATCGTGTTCGACCTGATCCACCTGATCGACGAGCTCGGGATGGACTCAATATCGCTCGGGGTCACACTCGGGTATGCGATGGATCACAACCGGCGGACCGGAGCCGGAACCCTCGGCGGATTGAGCTTCGGCGACGCCGAAGGCGTCTTTTCCGCCGTCCGTGCGGTGGCCGCCGGCGAGCTCCCCGATCTCGGCCAGGGTGTGAAGCGGTTGTCGGAGCAGGTTGGCGAGACCGCGTACGCAATGCACTCCAAGGGGGTCGAGTACCCGGCCTACCAACCCCATACCAACCCCGGATTCCCCTGGGCGCTGGCAGGCGGCCACATGTCGATGCGCACGTTCTTCCTTTATGTGATCGAGCGTGAGACCGATGTCGACTACTGGGTCGATGCCATCACCAATCGTGGCCCGCTCATCCTGATGGATGACATCACCGGACTCTGCAAGTTCGCCGCCATCACTCCTGAGGTAGAAGCGGAAGCGCTTCGCATTGCCACCGGTCTCGACATCGACGGCGAACAGCTGCGACGGGCGGTCGCAAACACGTTTCTGCGGGGCTACGCCTGCGAACGTCGCGTCGGGTTCGACGCTGCCGACTACCGACTACCCGCCGTTGCCCATGAGCCGATGGGAGCCTCAGATCTCGCCCACTTCAACACGCCGGATTTCTTCGGCCAGGTGCAACGGCGCGTGCTGGCGATCCTCGACGAAAGGGCTACCGCGGCTGGCTTCATGTAGAGCTATCGCTCGAAACCCAACGAGCGCAACCCGGCTGTTGCCGCCGGATCCTCGAGTAGCTCTCGCAATGCGGCCACCGCGGGCTTGTCCCATCGGTCTTCCGGGATGGCAAAGTCGTACTCCTCGTCGTGGATGAACCTGAAGCCCAGGCCGGCGCTCTTCGCAACAGTGTCGATGGCGAACCCCCAGTCGGCTCTTCCCTGGCTTACCGCAGCGGCCACAGCATGATGCGTCCTGGCCTGGTGGAGATAACCCGGCGGAGCCTTCCCTCCGAGCAGCCGGTCGATCAGGACCCGGGTTCCGCTGCCCGGGTTTCGGTTGACCATGCGCCGCGGCCCGGAAGCGAGCATCTCGGGCAGGTCGTCATCAGGAACGTCTGCAAGCTCAGAATCCTCGTGCCGGTACACGATTCCCTGACGGCGCCGGTAGCCTCGCAGCAGCCTCACCCCGTTCGGGAGAAAGGGAGTGTTGTAGCGCCCGGACGTTTCGTCCAACAAGTGAACACCCGCAACATCGGCTTCACCGCGCCCGACCGCAGTGAGGCCACCGCTGGAACCGACGGGAACCATCTTCACCGCGTAGCCGCCGTCTGCGAGCATCCCGAGCAGCAAGTCGAACCCAACACAATGACTCCCGATGGCCACTAGGTCGGCCAGCGCAAGCTCCGGCTTGAACAGGTGAACGTCGACAACCGCACCTTCTTCGACATACTCGGTCGACGACGGAATCCGAATGAAGCCATCTGCCCTGCCGAAAGCGGTGACACTGCCCGAGCCGGCTCCGATGGGATATGCCGCCAATCCGGATGGTCCCCGCACGAGCTCGACCAGGTTGTATTCGGTGCGGCCCGTGGCCGAGCCGATGCGCAGCGGTACGTGCGCGGAGATTGACTTGCGCTCCCGCCCGGAAAGTCCAGAGAGACGGCGTAACAACGGCGCCACGAACTCGTGGAAGGTGAAGATCGCCGAGGTTGGGAAACCCGGGAGAACTACCACCGGCGTGCCGGAGATGGCTGCCAGCAAGACCGGTTTGCCCGGCTTCAACGCAACGCCATGGACCACAACACCAGCCGATTCGGGAAGCCTATCCGCCAAGCTGTGCACCACGGTGGCGTTGAGGTCTCCTTCACCCTTTGAAGTTCCGCCGCTGAGCAGCACGACATCGACGGTTTCACCGACCAGCAGCTGTTCAACCGTTTGTTCGAGCACCGCCTCGACATCCGGGATGATCCCGCAGGGCACAGGCTCGCACCCAAGTTCGGCGATTGTGTCCAGCAGAATGCGCTGATTCGAATCAAACACCTGACCCACGCGCAGGGGTCTGCCCGGAGCCACCACCTCGTCACCGGTTGAGATGACGGCCACCCGAGGCTTGGCGATCACCGAGACTTGTGCTGCACCAATGGCTGCCAGAATTCCGGTTTCGTGGGCTGCAAGCCGAGCACCTCGCCGGATGACCGTTTCGCCCCGACCGATATCCGAGCCGGCGAAGGTTATGTTGGCGCCGGGCACGACCGGCTTCGTGATCCGGATGCCATCCGGTGCGGGTTCGGTGTTTTCAACCATCACCACCGCATCCGCACCGCGGGGCACAACGGCACCGGTGGCGATCGGAACCGCGACGCGCGGCTCCAATTCGAGACCTGAGGGTGGTTGCTGACCCGCAGCCAAGGACAAGCCGGCGAGGCGGAGCGCGATCGGCTCCAGCTCCTCAGCACCGAAGGTGTCTTCGGCGCGGACGGCAAAGCCGTCCATATTGGATCGGTCGAAGGCGGTTACATCGACCTCGGCGACAACGTCCTCGGCAAGGACCCTGCCCAGTGCCGCAGCCAGCGGTATGTGCTCCACACGAGGCTCGAGATGCGCACAGGCTTCACTGAATCGCGCGTGGGCAACCGACTCGTCGACCACGTCGAGAAACTGCCGTTGCTTCACGAGGGCAAGCCGGACTGGTAGAGATGTACCTCCACCTCGGCGCCGGAGGGGTATCCCTCGAGCCCGGCGGGAACGACGACGAACCCGTCCGCCCGGGTCACCGACGACAGAACCGAGGCTCCGGAAATCGCCAGCGGACGAACGACAGGGCCGTCGACCTGGACGCGGGCATAGTCGGTGCGACCGATCTGCGAGACCAGTCTCGACTCGAGCGGTAGCCGCACCGACCGGTAGGGCCACTGCTCGGGGAGGCCGGCAAGACGGCGCACGACCGGCCCCGCAAAGAAGTCGTAAGCGACAAGACACGACACGGGATTGCCGGGCAGCAACAAGATTGGGACGCTCCCAAATCTCCCGACGCCGGTTGGCGACGACGGCCGCATCGCTACGCCGTGGACGATCAGTTCGCCGAGCTCATCCACCAACACAGGTACGAGGTCTTCGGTTCCCACCGAGGCTGCGCCCGCCGTCACGATTACGTCTGCGCCGGGCTGACTCAGCGCGGCTCGCATCTCGTCTATGTCGTCGGGAACACGGACCACCTCCGGAATCCCGCCATCTCGATCGATCAAGGCCGACAGCATGGGAGAGTTGCTGTCAACGATGCTCGTACCGTGTGGCGACTCCCCCGGTTCGAGCAACTCGTCGCCGGAGACGACAACGCGAACCCGGGGCCGGCGGATCACCAAGACCGGGCTATGGCCGATGGAGCTGAGCAGCCCAACATCCTGGGCTAGCAGTCGTCGTCCCGTCGTCAGCACGCGGTCGTCAACGGCGATGTCCTCACCGACGCGGCCGACGTTCTTACCGGGTGGCACAGCAGCACTCACTCGGACCGAGCCTTTTGCCTCTACCGCGTCCTCGGCGCGCAGCACCGCGTCTGCCCCGTCGGGCACCGGTGCACCCGTCATGATGCGCACTGCGGCCCCGGGCTGAACCTGTAGCGAAGCGCCTGCTCCCGGCAAAGACTCACCGACGACGCTGAGCTCGATCGGGCTGTAGGCAGAAGCTCCAAATGTGTCGTCGGCACGGACCGCATACCCGTCCATCGTGGCCCGGCGGAATGCGGGGACATCAAATCTGCTGACCACGTCTTCACCCAGCACCCTGCCTGAGCATGCGTGCAACGAAACCGGCTCGACTGCGAGATGCTCAACCCCGTCGAGCGCCGCCTTCCGGGCCTGCGCCACCGTGGCCCGCTCCCGAAATCCGCGCATCCGCACGTCGTGGGCGCCGCCGACGATGCTGATGAGGATGTCGATCCGATCACCGGCTGCGACAGGTCGAGTATCCAGCTCCTCCCGGGCGACGAGCTCCTCTTCGTGGAAGATGGCCAGATGCGGATGAGCCGCCCCCGCGGTATCGAACAAGCGGGGGGCGAGTTCAGGGTGCAGCGCCGTGGCCGCTCGCAGTGCAGCGCCGACAGTCTGTCCATCTCCGTCGACGAACTCTGACCCCGCTGCATACTTGCGCAGCTGGCTGGGAAGCCGCACGGTTACCACTGCGGTTCGCCTCGTACCGAAAGCGTCTCCAACCACCGGAGCAGCCGACCCCCGGTTCGCCAGATCGCCCAGCCCATCAGCCCGCCGAGGGCGCCAAAGACCACATGATTCGCTAGCGACTTCATCAAGCCAAAGACCTCGACGTTGCGCACCATGTCGGCCATCCAGGCGTTGGCAAAGATGTACCCGAACTTCGCCAGGTGCACAAGGGTTCCGGCGATCATGGCTCCCCAGAATCGGTGGATTGGCAACCGCAGCATGGCCCCAGAGTCGAGCAGTGCCCCCGCCATGCCATAGAGGACGGTGTTGTAGGCCATCGAGTGGTTGAGCCCTACCGGTACGCTCCACAATCCCATCGAAAGGCCGGCGATGGTAGCCATTCCCGGTCGGTCGTTTCCAAGGCGGCCGGCGATTAGAACACCGATCCAACCGACACCGGCGTGCCCGGGTATGCCCAGCGAGAAGTCGAGGTAGCGTTTGGCCAGGGCAGCCAGCAGCCCGGTGGCGATCGCCAGCAGCACGGCTACCGTCGGTGAAACGCGCCGGCGCGAGTCAGTTGGGGCGAGCGTCTGCATTCACCCACCTCTCGCCTTCTCGCCTTGCTACCAACACCGGCATGCCTCCAGTCACCCTGGGACGCACCCAGTCTCCCAGATCCACGGTGGACTCGGCGCGCAGTGACCTCGAGGAGCTCGCATCGACAACGTCGATGATCCCGGTCCGGTCCAGGATCTCCGCGACCGTCAGTACGCCTCCAACGTCGCGGATTCCTCCGAGCCCGACAAAGCGCCCGTCATTGCCCTCGCAGCGCAGAGCCAGTGCCGCAAGCGCCCCGATGACGCCATCCTTGGTCCCACCGAGACCGACGAGCCGGACGCCATTGTCCTCCGCCAAGCGGTGCGCCTCCGGCTGGGTGACAAGACCCACCTGGGCGGCCCTGGCGAACTCGACCAAGGCATTCGCTGGAGTCAGCTGTGCCATGGCTACCCCGGGATCGGACCCGGCGACGCTTTCTTCCTTGACGAAGTCGGTGACCGCGTCGAACAACCGGGCCGGCGCGGCAATCTCGTCGCAAACCAACGCAGCTGCGGAGTTGCGCGATGTCTTGGGCACGCCCGCCCCCTCGAAGAGTTGATGACGGCTGACTCCCCGCGACCGTCCGAGTCCGGAGCCGGCAATGGCGTCGGCGAGACGACGGGCAAGTTGTCCGGTGCCGCCTTCATGCGGCATATCGGTGTCATCTATCCCGATGACCCAATCAGGAGAACCGGATCTCGGCAACATCTCTCACCCACTGCTGACGGGGAAGGTCGATCGCAGCAAGCTTGAGAGTGCCTCGATTGGTCACGTCGAGAACCCAGGTGTCATCCACCTCGGAAGCGTCGATCTCGAGAGCAACGGCAACAACCCTTCCCTCGCTCATCCCCAGGACTTCGGCAGACCTCCAGTCGTCGACACCGGAGGCGGCTACCACGCCGAGCAGCGACGGACCGGATTCGATATCCCCGTCGACGGTGATCTCAGCCGTTGGGACCTCTTGTTCGAGTTCCGCCAGCGTCCAGTCGCGTACAATCTCGTCGCCAACAACGATCCGGAGTACCACGTCCTCGGCCGGAGGTGCCTCGGCTGACTCGTCGCCACTACTGCAACCAGCGACGATGACTCCGACCAATCCCAGCAATCCGATACAGCTCAACAACCGATCCGGCATCTCAACCCTGGTTCATCTCTAGCTCGACACCGGCTCGTATCTCGTCGACGCGATCAGGGTCTGCAAGCACTGCGCGCAAGACGAATGAAGCCAGCTGATGAGCGAAGTCGTCTGCATCCGCTTGGGGCTCTCCGGCGGTGTCAACGATGTCACCCCGCAGGATCCAGGTGATCACCTTGTGGGCAATCAGCGGGTCGCTCTTGACGAACTCACCCGAATCGATTCCCTCCTCGATGATTGCCAACCGAGCGCCTTGTAGCTCGTTGTGGCGCTGCCGCTTGTCACCGAAGTCGGAATCGTTGAGGACCGACTCGACGGAACTCAGGTCGTAGGCACATCTGCAGATGAACGATATGTCCGCTACGAGGTAGCGATACAGCCTGACGGCCGGCGAGCCCGAGGCGGCGGCTTCACGCTTGGCCACGCGGGTAGCTTCGGCATGGTCGATGTCGATCAGTTCGGCCATGATGGTCTGCTTCGAGGGAAAGTGATGGAACAGCGAAGGTTGCCGAATGCCTACTGCGGCGGCAATCTCCCGGGTCGAGGTTCCTCGGTAGCCATTCCGGGCGAAGAGCCGTGACGCTTCGAGCAAGATCCGCTCCCTCGTAGAGAGCGTCCCGGTTTGGGTGACGGTGGGGGTCATGCTTTCTCTCAGTTGCAGCGTCAGGGTAGATTCGGGCGGCACCCAGACGTTCGACTAGAACTCTGGCCTATCGATTGATAGGGTAGTCGAAAGTGACGAGCACGTGAAGGAGAGGGATCGTGGACTTCGTGAACGTTGCAGATCTCGGCCCCGACGGCCTGCAAGAGGTATTGGCCCTCGCTGCCGACGTCAAGACCAACCGCTCCGAGGTCGCCGGCTCGCGACCGGGCCTCAGAGTTGGCCTCTTCTTCGAGAAGCCATCGACGAGGACACGCGTCTCCTGCGAGGTCGCCTCCGCCGATCTCGGCATGGTTCCGCTGGTCCTCAAACAAGACGAGGTTGGCCTGGGCAAGCGGGAATCGGTTGAAGATGTGGGTCGGGTGCTCGACAGGTACCTCGATGTTCTTGCGTTCCGGGTGTTCGATCATCAGAACCTGATGAAGATGGCCGCGATCACTGATGCCCCTGTCATCAACCTACTCAGCGATCTCGAGCACCCGTGCCAGGCACTTGCCGATCTACAAACCGTTGCGGAGCACCGTCCTCTACCGGGCGCCACGGTTGCATTCATCGGCGACGGCAACAACGTATGCAACTCGCTGATGATTGCCGGAGCGATGATGGGAACCAACGTCCGGGTCGCCTCCCCCGACGGCAATGAACCCACCGACGAAATGCTCGCGGCCGCTCGAGCCGGTGCGAGCGGTGGCGCCACCATCGCCGTCACCAACGACCCGGCAGAGGCCGTTGCCGGCGCCGACGTCGTGTACACCGACGTCTGGGCGTCGATGGGACAGGAGGATGAAGCAGCCGAACGGCGCCGGCGATTCCAGCCATATCAGGTGAACCTGGATCTCTTCGAGAAGGCCCAGGACGACGCCGTCTTCATGCATTGCCTTCCCGCCCACCGCGGTGACGAGGTGACAGATGATGTCGCCGACCACTCCCGCAGTCGCATCTTCGACCAGGCCGAGAATCGCATGCATGCCTTCAAAGCGCTGCTTCTGTATCTGACCGCTGATTGACCGGGGATGACTCCAGCCGAATGGTCGGTTCTCGGCTGGCTAACCTCGCACGATGCCCACATCGCGCTACAGGCTCATCGCGACGGTAGGTGTCGTCACCATCTCGTTCTCGCCGATCCTGATTCGCGCCGCCGGCGACGGCAGCGACATGACCATCGCCTTCTTCAGGGCGCTGTACGCACTGCCCCTCCTCGTCATCATTCACTGGCGGGTACGCGAGCGCGATGAACGCCCCAGACGGAGCCGCATGCTGGCAGTCGCCTCCGGCGTATTCCTAGCACTGGATCTGGCGTTCTGGCATGCCTCGATCCGTCAGCTCGGGGCCGGACTGGCAACCGTGATCGTCTACATCCAGGTGGTCTATGTCGCCTTGCTCGCCTGGCTCCTTTTCGGGGAGAAGCCGGCTCGGCGCTCGGTAGCGTTGCTGCCGCTCATCTTGCTCGGCATTTTTCTGATCTCGGGTGCCGGCAGCGCCGACGCCTACGGAGACAACCCGGGCCTGGGCACGATCCAGGCCTTGACCGCCGGCCTCCTCTACGCACTTTTCATCCTGTTGCTGCGGGAATCCGGTCGCGGCCACTCTGCTCCCCCATCCGGCCCCTTGCTCGATGCCACCATCGGGCTTGCCATCGTTGCCCTCATCATCGGGGTCTCCACCGAACCCGACTTCAGCCTGGAACCGTCCTGGCCGCTCCACGGCTGGCTGCTGCTGCTCGCTTTGGTCGCCCAAGTGATCGGCTGGCTGATCATCACCAAGGCCATGCCCCATCTCCCGGCCCTCGACACGTCGATCCTGCTGCTGGGCCAGCCGATGCTCGCCATCCTCTGGGCCGGCATGATCTTCGACGAGTCGCTCGGATCAGGCCAGTGGTTCGGCGTGGCTCTGGTTCTCGCCGGATTGACGCTGTTCAACCTCGGCAAGCCGGCGCCCGACTCAAGCGAGCCGCGGGAGCAGGTCGGGGAGTCGCTCGACGATCCGGTCTAACTCGACAACCTCTTCGGCCCCGAGCGCCATCATCGCCGCCTGCGTGAAGTCGTCGACACCGTCGCCGGCTGCGACGCAGCGGAGTCCGGCCTCCCGTATCGCCCGGATGGCATCGTCGCTCGACGGATGGCCGAGATCGACCAGAGTCAGCACGGGGCGGTCGGCTACGCCTTCAGCAAGCGCCCCCGGATTGCGCCAAACGATGGTCCGATGTGAGAGCGCTGCGGCCGCATCATTCAGGTCAGCCCTCAGGTCCGGGCTGAATCCGAAGAGTGCGAGCCTAGGAACGCGGGTTGAGATAGCTCGACTCCGCGCAGCGGAGTCGCTCTGACTCGGCACAGCCGAGTCAGACGGGACCAGTCCCGCTCGTACCCGTGCCTGTTCTATCCCCCACTCCATATGCACCCTCCAGGCATCCTCCCCGAGGTCACGGGAGGTCGCCGGGTAGAGATCGAACACATCGTCGGGGTGGATCTCGACCGAGCGCTCGTCCCGTGCCACCGGGACCACGTTGCGATCTAGGAGCGCATCCGTAACCGGCTCGGTTGCGCGCCGCACCAATTCGAGCGGTGGATCTGCAAGCACCTGCTGCGCCAGCGACGCCGAGAGCTGCTCGGTCGCCGCCACGATGATTCCGCTCAACGCGTCATCGTCCACAATCCCAATATCGGCCAGTCGGCGCCGCAGGTAGCCCGGGAACGCAGCGACGAGGGCCGCGCGCAGCTGATGTCCGACTGAGTCCGCATGTTCTGTCACAGCGTCAGGATACGGTGTAGCAAGCCCTTGGTAGAGTCACCGATCGACCCATGAAACGCGCTTTTCTCGTCCTCGCCCTGCTGACCCTCCTGCTCACAGCCTGCCGCGCCGAGGTCAGAGTCGTTCTCGAGGTCACCGAGAATGGCTCCGGCACGCTTCGCAGCGACGTGGGTGTCGACAACGAGTTGCAGCTCCTCATCAACCAACTGTTCGGCGCCGATGGAGAGAACATCATTGCCGAACTCGACCTGGGACTCGAAGGAACCTCGGAAACCCGCCTCGAGGGAGACCTGACCGTCTACAGCACTGAAGTCGAATTCACCGATGTGTCCGGGATTGCAGCCGCCTCGGCCGGCAACTTCACCGAGTTCAGCTTGGAGATGACCGACGACGGCACCGCGCTCGAAGCCACGCTCGACCTAGCCGGAGAACTCGATCTCGCCCAGTTCCCCGTTGATCCGGCGAGCATCGACCCCGCAAACCTCCAAGCGACGGTCATCGTTTCACTGCCCGGCGAGGCCACCGACCACAATGCGGACTCAGTCCTCGACGACGGGCGCTTCTCCTGGATCATCCCGCTCGACAGCGAGCTCTACATGTTCGCCAACACCGAGTACCCCAAATCCGGTTTTCCCTGGTGGCTGGCCGGACTGCTCGCCTTGTCGGGTGGTCTCGCGCTGGCAGTGTGGCTGGCCGCGGTCCGCCGCGACAAGAAGACCGGCGCCACTCGTCGAGCCGCTCCCGAACCTCCGCCGGTCACCCCGCCGGAACCTGCAGCCGAACCGAAGCAGACGGACTCGCCCTTCTTCGACCTCGACTAGTGGGTCAGCTTCTCCCGCAGCCTCCAGGTCCCCAGGGCCAGTAACAGCACGGCGAAGCCGGCCAACACCGCAATCTCGACGAGGATGTCCGCCACGGTTCCGCCACGGCGGATCAGCTCTGCAAACCCATCTAGACCCCATGCATGAGGAGTGATGTGGGCGACCTTCACCATCGTCTCTGGGAATATCTCGAGCGGGAACATGCATCCGCCCAATGCGGCGAGCCCGAGGCCGATGAATACGCCCATTGATCCGGCCTGCTCATCGTTGTCGAAGATGGCACCCATCAGCATGCCCCCACCTGCGCCCACCAGCGCTATCAGGATCAGCAGTACGGCGGCACCGAGCAGGTTGCCCCAGCGCACTTCAAAGGCGACCGCCGCGCCGATCATGATGAACAACCCCTGGATCATCGCTATCGCAAAACGGCCACCGGTTTCGCCAACCAGAATCTGACCGATCGACGTCGGCGTCGAAACCATGCGTCGCGACACACCCAGTCGTCGGGTGTTGATCAGGGCCGCCGAGCCGGCAAGCGATGTGAGGAAAACGAACAGGATCAGGTTCGACGGAGCGCCGAGGTCGAACTGACCCAGGTTCTCCCCAAACACGGATTCACCCGTTGACTCGCGCGCGACATCAGTTCCGATCGGGCCAGCAGCTACGAGCTGGGCGGACTGCACCGCGGCGTCGAAGGATGCCAGGCCTTCGTCCTCAACGAGACGGGCCGCGCGGAAGACTGCGCTCTGGTTGGCGGCGATTGCCTCGATGGTGGAACGGTACTGGACGACGCTTTGATCGAGCCGGCCGACGAACTCGACTTCTGCGACCTCGCCCGTGCTCAATCGTTCGTCATAGTCGACGGGGACGATGACGCCCATATTGGCTACGCCTCGCTCCACATCCTCGAGCAACAGCTTTCGGTCGTCGTAATCGATTGCATCGAAGTCTTCGTTCTCCACGATTTCTGCTACGAACTCCGACGCAAACGGCCCGCCGCCTTCATCAAGCACGCCGACCTTTGGCTCAAAGCCGCCGCCGAAGGCCGCTCCGATTACCAGGATCAGGAGCATCGGGAAGATGAACACGAAGAAGATGGTCGACGGATCTCGCAGCATCCTGCGCACATTGACCGCCGTTATTGCCAGGGCCTTCATGGCGCCAACACCTTTCCTCGGCCCAGCAGCGTGGCCAGGGCAACAGTCACCACGAAGAAAGCGAGCATCGCCAGCGCCGGGGTGACGACCACCGCCAGTCCGTCACCAGCGGACAGGTCCCCCAACCCCTGGAGAAACCACGCGTGCGGTGTCAGCTTGGAGAAGAGCGAGAGGATCGCAGGACCCTGGCTCAATGGGAAGAACGTACCGCCCAACAAGCCGAGCACGACGGCGACTATCGATTGCCAGTTGGCCGCCTGTTCCGGCGTCTTCGAGACAACGGCCACCACTGCCATGATGCCGAGGGCCGACAACACCCCGGCAAGCATCAGGATCAAGACTCCTGCGGGATCACCCCACTCGGCTCCGATGAGAAGCGTGGTGGCGACGGCGAGCACAATCATCGAGACTATTCCAAGCACGAAGCTGGTCAACGCCTTGCCCCCGAGGATGCTCCACCGGCTGATCGGGGCGCCCAACAACCGGGGAAGCGTGCCGTGGAAGCGTTCCTCGAGCAGCGAAGACACCCCGAACTGGACTGTGAAGAAGAGGAAGAACACGGCCATACCGGCGGAGAAGAACGTGACAATGTCGAGCTCGCGGCTGGCTGCCTCTGTGTCGGCGAGAACGACCGCAGCCGGTGCCCCGGCGGCAGTGGCGATTATGGCTTCAGGGTCGGTTGCACCATTGAGCACCGCCGCCCCTACCGCGATGCTGATGGCGTCGACCTCGGCGAGATAACCGTCGAGGATCGCTTCTGCGATCTGGGTGGAGATCGATTGGTCGACGTTGCCGACCAGCCGCACCGTCCCCCCCTGTCCTGCCATGACCCCGTCGCTTAAGCCCTCCGGGAAAACATACAGTGCGTGGATGGTCCCCGCCTCGACATCGGCTAGGGCCCCGTCGAGATCGGCGTAGCTGGTCGCGGTGGCCAGGCCCTCGGCAACGACATCGGGCAGCACTTCCTCGATAAACCCGCGGCTGACCTGTCCCCGGTCTTCGTCGACGTACCCGAGGAACACATCGAACGAGCCGCCTGCGGTATCGGGGATGATCGCCCCGAAGATGAGCGCAAGGCCCAGTGGCGCAACCAGTCCGAGCAGGATCGCCGACCTATCGCGAATCCGTTGCGATAGGTCCTTGGCGGCGATGATGAATGCGGCTCGCATCAGTCGCGTAGAGCCTTTCCGGTCAGATGCAGAAACACCGACTCGAGGTTGGGTTCGACGACCTCGACGCCCGAGATGCCGACGTTCGCTTGCTGTGCCGTATCGAGGATGCGTGGCAGCAATTCGCTGGCTCCCTCGACCAGGATCTCAACCGACGCTTCGGCGGCGCTGATGCTCTCGATCTCGCTGATCGGCTGGAGCGCCTCGACCAGGCGAGGAGCGCTGCCAACCACGCCGAGATTCACCGTATCGCGTTGACCCACCAACTCGACCAATTCCCGCCGGGTCCCCTCTGCACGAATCTTGCCGCCATCGATGATTGCCACCCGGTCGCAGAGACGCTCCGCCTCCTCCATGTAGTGCGTGGTGTACAGAACGGCGGTGCCGCTGTGGCCGAGGGCTTCGACTCCTTCGAGGATGGCGTTGCGACTCTGCGGGTCAACGCCGACGGTTGGCTCGTCGAGAATGAGCAGGCTGGGCTCGTGGAGGAGACCGATGCCTATGTTGAGCCGGCGCTTCATGCCACCCGAATACTCGTCGGTGCGATCGTCGCTGCGGTCCGCCAGACCGATCACCTCGAGGACTTCATCGATACGAAGGTCGAGCTGCTCCTTCGGCAACCCATACAGCTTCCCGAAGAAGCGGAGGTTTTCTCGAGCACTCAGATCCGGGTAGATGGCGATGTCTTGAGGGACGTAGCCGATTTGCGCCTTGCCCTCCGTGGTGTGGGTCGTGATCTCGGTGCCACCTACGGTGACGGTGCCCGCATCGGATTCGAGGATCCCGGCGATCATCGAAATGCTGGTGGTCTTGCCGGCCCCGTTCGGTCCCAGCAGACCGTATGTTTCGCCGGCCGCGATGTGGAAACCAACGTCGTCAACCGCAACCAGGTCATCGAAGGCCTTGACCAGGCCTGCGCATTCAAGGACGTTCAAATCCCCTGCCTCCTCGTAGCCTTGGCGCCCAAGATAGGCGACGCGCCCGGCCGTTGTCGTCCTTCAGCTGAATGATTGCCGTGTCCGCCGTGCGGAGGATTATGCCGCGAGCACCGTGACGACGAGAAGCCCGTGAGGACCCTGCAAAACCACGATTCCGGCCTTGGTGACCTCCTGACGGGTCATGTCGGGTCCGGCAGACTCGACGAGGGCGGCATGTCCGGTTTCCGGAGAGGCCGCCAAGACGACCAGCTCTGTGCGAGCAATCGTCGGGATTCCCGCCTGGTTGAGTCGATCCCGGAGTTCCGCGTCCCCGTACAGCCGCACGGTCCCGGTTCCGTAACCTTCCATCGCAAGGTCGAAGGCAAGCTGGTCGAGGCCGGGAGAACGCAGCACCGGTTCCGCGTCGTTGGCGACCCGCTCGGCGTTGAGTAGGCGGAAAGTCTCGTCTTCGGCGTCGGACAGACGATCGAGATCAGCGGCGGCTGTAGCCGGCACAACCACAGGCTGGCCTGCAGTAGGAACCGCCTGTGTGTTGCCCGTCAGCTCCCGAATCCGCAACGTAATCTCAACAACCCGGTCACCGGACAGAACCCCGAGCACTTGCTGGGGCACCCCGTCCGGCTGGGTCAGCGTGTCGGCAACCGCAGAGTCTTCGAGTCCTTCCGCCACTGCTTCGGGAAGCGGCATCACCGTCAACAGCGACAGCACGAGCGTGACCACGAGCACTAAGGCAACGATGCTGAGGGCTGCGCCGGCGGCGCGGTTCGCGGTCGACACCCCAGGCAGTAGTCGAATCCCGAGATGGAGCACGCGGCTGAGCACCGCAGCTCCGATGGAGATGAGCAGGAAGATCCCTACTCCGGCGACGACTCGAGATGCATCGGGGGAGGCCCCGGACATGTCGGCGAAGACCCGACCGAGCGGCGTCGACAGCCGGAACGAGACGATCGTTCCCACTACCAGGACCGCCAGGCTGATGACCTCGCGAACGAGGCCCCGCATCCAACCCCGGACGGCCAGGACAACGAGCAGTGCTCCTAGGGCAACGTCAACCACGATGCGTCCGGCTATTCGACTGCGGCGTCTTCGCCGCCGTCGTCCTCCACTGGGGTTTCGGCGGCAGCCGCATCGGCATCGAGCGATTCACGTATCGCTTCATACAGCGTCTCCGGTGGCTGCGACGATTCGATCATGGCCTCGAGGGCATCTTCCCACGACTGCCCGAGTACTCGCGTCCGCCACAGGTGGCCGGCGAGAATCTTGAGAATGGCCGTGATCGGCACCGCAAGCAGCACACCCCAAATACCGCCGATCCCGCCTCCAAGCACCAGCACGAGGATGATGACGGCGGGATGCAGGCTGACGGTCGCCCGCAGCACGTTGGGGCTGATGAGATGGTTATCGAGTTGTTGCACGATGAGGGCGACGACACCCGCCCAAAACGCTGTGGTGACATCGGCAGTGACAAACCCGACGAGCACTCCGAGGAAGCCGCCAACCCAGGGTCCGACAAACGGGATGATGTTGAGGAAGCCGGCAATCATCCCGATGATCAGCCAGAACTCGAGCCCAATGATGCGAAAGCCGATGCTGGTCATCACCCCCACGATCAACGCCACCAGGACTTGGCCCCGGAGGAACCCTCCAATGGCCCCACCGAGCCGACGGGAGACATGGAGCACCTCGGCTTTGTGCCGTTCGGGTATGAGCGAGATGGCTTCTTCCCGCACCCGAGGTAGGTCGACAAGCACGTAGAAGGCCACAACGGGAGCAAGGAAGAATACGAGGACGGTTTCGAGAAGGCCTGTCGTGACCTCACCGAGGCGATCCCACACGACCGAGAGGATTCTGTCCTGGGCGTCCGGGTCTTGGATGAAATCCTGAAGTCGCTCGTAGGACCACAAGTCGACGTCCTCGAAGCCCAGACGAGCGATGAGGTCCTCGATCTCACGAGTTGAGTCCTCGTAGATTTCGGGAAAGCTCGACGCCAGCTCGGAAGCCTGCGACGTCACCGCCGGCGCAACGGCGAAGCCAAAGAGCACCAGCGCTCCCAGTAGCAGCACGAAAGCTAGGAAGGCGCCGATGACCCTGGGGATATGGCGGGCGTGGAACCAATTGACCACGGGGTTGAGCACGTAGATGAGCGCGAGCGCCAGAACTACCGGCGCCAACAGCACCTCGAGCCGGGACAGAATCTGGAGAGTGATCCAGACGAGCACCGCTGCACCGACCAAGCTCCAGGCGGCAATGCCAACACGCGAGACCAGCGCACTGAGGTCGCGCTGCGCCGGGGCGTCGCCGGCGTCATCAACGAGAACGGATGGCGCTTCCTCGGCCATCAGCCGACCGTGGAATCAAGCCGGCGGGCCAGTGCTTCCTTGCGTTCCCGGCGGATTCGCCTCAGGCGGCGGATGACCAGTGGATATTCCCTTGCCGCCGCCTCGTCGTCCACCAGCCGTCGCAGGGCCTGATAGTAGCGAGTGGCGCTCATCCCCAGGTACTCCCGTACGGCGCGGTCCTTGGGCTCCGGGTAGTGCCACCACGAGCCTTCGAACTCGAGCACCTTGATATCTCTCTGCGACAGCATGCCGTCACGTTATCGGCGACCCCCGACAGAAACGCGGATTTCGCGAGCTGAGTCAGCACCAGGCAAAGACGATTCGGTTACCTGTCCAGGAATTCGATGAGTGCGGGGACGATGCGCTCGTGGGCATCCTCCTGAAGGTAGTGGCCGGCGTCTTCGATTCGTTCTACCTCGGCATCCGGGAACGTCTTCAGCCAAAGTTGGTCCACCATCTCCGGAACGAAAGCGATGTCCTTCATGGCCCACATGATCTTGACCGGTTTGCTGCGGAAGTGCTTCTCGAGCCCGGCCTCGATCTCAGCGTTGAGATCGCTGACTTCGCCCTGCGGGCCGGCCGGGATCTCCCGGGGAAAGACCAGGATCGCGGTACGGCTTGCGTACGTCGGATGTGGGGCCAGGTAGGCAGCCTTGACGTTGGGGTCGAAACGATCCCTGTGCACCACGCCAGCACGGAAGAGGAATCCGCGAACAAAGAGGTGGGCACCCTTCACCAGGGCCTCACCGACCCCTTTTGTCTGGAACATCTTCAACGGAAGTGGCAGCTTGACGTCGGTCCGCGGGCGGTGGGCAAACGTGTTGAGGACGAACAGCGAGCGGACTCGTTCTGGGTGGCGAGTCGCCCAGTAGTAAAGAGTCGGGCCTCCCCAATCCTGGCCCACGGCAGTTGCGTCCTGCAGATCGAGCGACTCCAGCAGCGATTCGAGCCGCTCGCTGTGACGGCGAATCGTGTACAGCTCAGGCTGATCCGGCTTGTCGGAACGGCCAAACCCGAGATGATCGGGAACGATCGCTCGGTATCCCGCTTCGGCGAGCGGTCCGATGAAGTTGCGATACAGGTACCCCCAGGTGGGATTGCCGTGCATCATCACCACGGGCTTACCGTCGCGAGGGCCTTCATCCACGTAGTGCATCCGCCCATCGGCGCTGTCGAACCACCTGGGCTCGTAAGGCCAAGTCCCGTTGAATGTCCAGTCGGTGGCCACGAATCCCTCCCGTTGCGGCACTACCGAACCGAACGCCCTCGCGCCGCGATCAATTCCCAGACCATCGCTTGCCGCACATCTCTGTCATTGCGCAACGGATTCGCTTGTGGGCCCGGATTCGCCATGCATATAGGCGATGACGTCGGCGGCGGTGTAGAACTCCACAGGTTGGAGACGAGTCATCAGGTCTCGAACACCTTGGAAATCTGATCCCGCTGTCACAACGGCCGGCTCTTCGTACGCGCTCTTCACCCGGTATTGCGCCAACCCAGCCGTGGCCAGGAGACCGTTGCACAGGCACAGCCGCCCTTCAGTGTTTGCGATCCTGCCGCCCTTGATATCGCCGTAGGCACGTAGCGGCTCAGCCGGGCAGCGGTATCCGATCGAGCTTCCGTCGGTCACGTAGGGCATCCGGAGCATGCCAAGGTCACATACCCTTGTGCGGTCCTCGTAGATATTCTCGTCGGAGAGAGTCCCCGGTACCTGGACGATGCGGAAGGGGAAGCCAGTCGGGGAAGCGCGCCAGTCTGACCGCACTTCCACGCCACCATCAGTGGCTTGGGCCAGGATCTGGCGCTTCAGGGCGGGAGCCAGACCGGATTCTCGGCTGAACGCAAAAGCGGTACCGACTTGGACTCCGGCGGCTCCTTCGGTGAGTGCTCCCTTGAGGCCCTCGGGGGTTCCGTAGGATCCGGCGAGCCAGAACGGCAACCCGATGTTGCGCAGTTCTCCGAGCTCGACGTGATCTCGGTCATCGTAAATCGGTTGACCGAGCGTGTCGGTCTTGCGGGGACCGCGCGGTGGCGCGTTGTGGCCTCCGGCGCTCGGTGCTTCGACGATGAACCCGTCGGGTGCCTCAGGCAAGGCCGCCAAGCCGCTAGCGAGCTCAACGGAAGCGACAATCCCGAGAACCTCCGGCCGCCTGATCGAGGGCGGGTGACCGCCGTGCAGATCAGCCGGGTCGAATCGCACGTCGACGTCTCCGTCTGCAGAGGTGAGTCCCTGTATTCGCAGCGGTAGGCCAACTGGTTCGTGGCGGGCAAGGCGAGCAACGAGATCGGGAATATCCTTGGGGTTCCCCGCTCCGACGATCACGTAATCGACATCGGCCAACATCGCCCCGTAGATCGAGAAAGGAATCGGCATCTCGATCTTTCGCAGGTAGTTGATACCGACGGGTCCGTCGTGGCCCTCCTTGGCAAGAAACACCTCGACGAAGTTGGCCGCGACGGCTAGTTGCTGGAGCGCCGGGTCAGGGCTGACGGTGAAGGAACGCACGTTCTTGAACGGCTTCCGCTCATCTTTCCCGCCCGGGACGTAGTAGTCATTGACGATCCGTCCGGCTGCGTCCCGGAATGGGAAGCTGTCGAGCGCACGACGGATGTGCCCGCCCGGGTCCCCGACCTGGAGCCGACGCGCCATGACCACCTCGAGAGCCGTCCCGGAGACCACACCCAACTCTCCGCGACGGGCAACTGCGTTGGCAAGTGGCCAGCCGGAGACGGCGACGCCCATGCCTCCTTGGATGATTCTCGGCAGTGTGTCCCGGGCTCCGCTTGGAGTGGTGGCTGATGCTGGCATCTTCGCCTTCCTACGGTGATGTGACCTCAGCTGAGCCGGTGTGGTTACCACTGAGCGCCTTCAATGCCGTGAAGGTCGTTCGATCCGCTTGGTGCGACCGTCATGACAGGCGCCGAGTCTCGACCGCACAATTGCTGGGATTCACCGATGCAAGACTCCAATCCTCTGCGGCGCAACCGAGGAATCGGACCACGAACGACTCTGCAAAGCAGAGAATCAGGATGTGCCCGTAGGGCAGGCGAGCTGGCGAAGGGATTCGAACCCATGACCTGCTGATTACAAATCAGCTGCTCTGCCGGACTGAGCTACGCCAGCGGGCCGCTGTGCCTATTGCAGCGGGGCGCCGAGTGTAGTGCTGCGAATGCGGCTTACCTCGAACAACGCCAGCGATGCAGCTACCGATGCGTTGAGGCTTTCGACCTCGGGAGCAATCGGGATACTGACGGTGACATCGAGCAGATCCGAAGCAAGACGTGACAACCCTTTGCCCTCGGCGCCGACGACGATCGCTACCGGCTCGGCAAGCAGGTCGCAACCGAACAGCGAACGCTCCCCGGCTGCGTCGAGACCGACCAGCCAGACCCCAAGCTTGCGCAACCTACGCATGGCATCAGCGGTCGACTTGGCCCGAGCTACAGCCAGCTCTTCGAACGCCCCGGCGGCGGCCTTGAACGCCGTGGCTTCGAGCGATGCGGAGCGACGCTCCGGGATCACCAAACCCTTCACTCCTGCGGCAAGCATCGAGCGAGCGATCGCCCCCACGTTGCGCGGATCCTCCAAGTGATCCAGCACCAGCAGTGCGGCCGGCTCATTTGCCGCGACCGCAGCTTCGAGCGGGACGAGCGGCAGCGGTCGCGCCGCCGCAACCAGCCCTTGCGGAGCCCCAGTGGTAGCCCGATCGCGCACATCGTCGACCTCCTCGATGACGACACCGGCGCTCCGGGCGTTGGCAAGCAGCGCGGCGTAGTCGGCGCGGTTGGTACGCGAGATCTCGACAGTGAGCGACGTGACTCTACCCGCGTCGATGGCCGCTCGAACGGCATGGAATCCCTCGAGGCTACGCCCGATGCCAGCGGACGCCATCGGGTGTGTCCTCGAGGACTATGCCCAGCCCGGCCAGCCCATCTCTAATCCGGTCGGCCGTGGCCCAGTCCTTGTCGGCTCTGGCTGCACCTCGCAGCTCGATCATCTCTGCGATCGCGCTCTCGCCGCGCTTGGCGATGCCGAGTTCAGCGGCCAAAGCTGCGATCTGGTCGGCGATGTCATCGAGACCGGCACTCGGCTCGGCCAAACCAAGCACCCCGATGATTTCGTCGTAGGCGGCAACCCAGGGACCCGCATCCTCGCCGGCATCCAGGCGCCGGTTACCGTCGCGGATGATGTCGAACAAGACCGCCAATGCGCCGGCATTGTCGAGGTCATTCTCCATCGCCGCTCGGAATGAGTCCATGGCCGCGTCCAGCGGAACATCATCGACCACTCCCGGGATGCGGCGCCGGAACGCCCACATCCGGTCGAGCGAGGCCCGGGCATCGACCAGCGCCTCTTCACTGAATTCGAGCGGCTTGCGGTAGTGGGTGCGCAGGTAAAAAAGTCGCACCGCACCCGGGGTGTATTTCTCGATGCCCTCGACGAGGTCGATGACGTGCCCCGTCGACTTCGACATCTTCTCTCCGGACAGATTGAGGAGACCGTTGT
>JASJAS010000129.1 GCA_030066875.1 Acidimicrobiia bacterium
ATGCGTTGTATCCGCACATGTCGGTGTACGACAACATGGCGTTCGGTCTGAAACTGCGCAAGATGGACAAGGGTGATATCGATCGGCGGGTCAAGGAAGCGGCCGAGATTCTCGAGATCACCGAGTTCCTCGAGCGGAAGCCGAAGGCCCTCTCGGGTGGTCAGCGGCAGCGGGTCGCCATGGGACGCGCCATCGTGCGCGAGCCGAAGGCCTTCCTCATGGACGAGCCTCTCTCGAACCTCGACGCCAAGCTGCGGGTGCAGATGCGCACCGAGCTCAGCGAGCTGCACAACCGTCTCGGCACCACCACCGTCTACGTCACGCACGACCAGGTCGAGGCCATGACGCTCGGTCACCGGGTAGCTGTCCTCAAGCCGGTCAGCGCGGCTCGCCCCGACAATCTGCAGCAGGTGGCGCCGCCTTCGGAGTTGTACTCCAACCCGGTGAACCTGTTCGTTGCCGGCTTCATTGGTAGCCCAGCAATGAACATGGTGAACGCCGTACTCGAGCAGGACGCCACGGGCCTCTACTGCAAGTTCGGTAGCGAGAAGCTGTTGGTGGACCAGACGTCTATCGACCGCCACCCCGGTCTGGCCAGCATGGTTGGGCAACCGCTGGTGATGGGCATTCGTCCAGGCAACTTCGAAGCCGAGGCGATCACTGGTCCTTCGCCGGACCGGACGATCACGGCCAAGGTGACGGTGGCAGAAATCCTCGGATCTGAGACGTTCGTGCACTTCGAGCTCGAGATACCGCCGGTGGTCACCCCCGACATCGAGGAACTGCTGGCGGATACCGGTGGCGACGTCGAGTCGTTGGGGAACACGACCAAGTTCACGGCTCGGGTCAGCTCGGACGTCCAGGTGAGGCTGGGCGAGACGATTTCGCTGACCGTCGACACCGCAAAGATGCACTTCTTCGATCCGCACTCGGGTATGCGGATCGGCACCAAGGAGTAGCCAATCAGCTGACCGAAACGGCGCCCAGTGATGGGCGCCGTTTCCTATGGAGAGGAGCACGATGCCGCGGACCACCGGGCTGCGGCCGCACACCAAGACGCCCCACGAAGCCAGCCGCCTCGGCAACCGGCGCCTGGTGCTGCAATCGATCTTCGATGCCGGACCCATCAGCCGTGCCGACTTGGCGAGAGGCACCGAACTGGGTCGCGCCACGGTTTCGGAAATCACCGGGGAGTTGATTGGTGAAGGTCTAGTTGTCGAAGCAGGCCAGGGAACGTCGACTGGTGGCAAACCCCCGACGCTGGTCGAACTGGACGCCAACGGCCGGTTTGCCGTAGGCGTCGACCTCAGTCGTCATCCCTTTGAGGCTGCGCTGCTCGACCTGCGAGGCCGTATCGTCGCCAGCGGACGCGGTGTGGACCTGGCTCCCACAGGTCGCGACGCGCTTCAAGAGGTACATCGGCTCATTGCGGACCTGATCGGGGACGCGAGTGCTCCCGCTCTGGGAATCGGAGTTGGTATACCCGGCGCCTTGGACGACAACGATGGTCTTGTCGCGTCGCCGCAGCTTGGGTGGGCCGATGTCCCCTTGCGCGACGAACTCGAGGAGGTTTACGGGTTTCCCACATATGTCGTAGGCGACGCCGCGGCCGCCGCGCTTGCCGAGTTCGGACGCAGCGGGTCGGAGCCGGAGTCCGATCTGCTCTACGTCAAAGTCGACGACCGAGTCACCGTTGGTGTGGTCACGGCCGGCCAGTTGCGCTACACCTCCCGTCGCGGGGGCGATCTGACTCACGTGAGCATGCCCGAGCTGCCGAACGAATGCCCTTGTGGAAGACGAGGTTGTCTCGGCACGGCCACTTCCTTGGTCGAGGTGCTGGGTCCCGACTACGCGGATCTGTCGTCGGACGATCTCCATGAGCTCGCTGCCCCCGAGACGATGCCCGAGTTGGGCTCGGTCGCTCGGCTTCTTGCCTCCGTCCTGGCTCCGACCATCGCCACCCTCGACATCGACAGACTGGTTATCGGAGGTCACTACACGCCTTGGGCGAGCATTCCCGGGTTGGTTGCCGGGGCGATCGAGGAGATTCTGGGATGGGCTCCCGAAGTGGAAGCGAGTCGACTCGGCGGTTCCGCTGTCGTGCTCGGCGCCGGAGGCATGGTTCTCAGCGGGGAACTTGGTGTTGTGTGGGGTTGAGGCCATGACGGGATTCGAGAACAGCCCCCTCGAAAGGGGGCTGCTCTTTGCGCAATACCCCGGACGGCCGCTCTGAGGAGGGGTCGGAGGGAAGGGGACCTCCGTTGGGTGTTCCGGTGGAGTGGAACTACCGCCCAGGTTATGTGTTATCTCTGTCGGCAGAACCCTCCGATTCCGATAGGACCAAACCTAGAAACCCTGTTCTGACTAGTCACTTCTGCCGCGGGAGTGCGGCGAGCAGCCCGCCTGCATCGATCCAGCGGACCCCGCATCTAGGCTGCCGGGAATGTCGAGTCGCAGAACTCTTGCGCTGATTGCCCTGGTGCTGCTCGCGGTCAGCCTCGGGGCGATCCCGCTGATTGTTCGCGAGGACATCCCCTGGCAGGAACTCGTCTCAGCGCGGGTGTGGCTCGGGGCGATCACGCTGTTGACCCTCCTTGCAATCCGGAAGCAGCTACGGCTTCCCGCAAGCCACCGCATCGAGATCGTCGTCGCCGGTGTGCTCCTTGCCATTCACTGGGCAATGTTCTTCTGGGCTCTCAAGCTGACAACCGTCGCAGTGGCGCTTGCCGTGGTCTACCTCGGGCCGGTCGCCGCTGCCGTGCTTGCTCCCCGGCTCTTGGGTGAGCGGGTTCCGGGGCGAATGTACTGGGCGCTTGGCGTCGCCTTCATCGGCCTGATCCTCGTTGTCATCAGGGAAGGCGGTGATACGACGCTCACCTCTGGATCGACTCTCGGTGGGGTGATGGCGGCACTCGTTTCGGCAGTCGCCATCGCCGCGCTCATGCTGGTTTCTAAGGCAGCGGTGGATGAGGTGGGACCGCTGGTCGTGACCACCGGCGAGTTGATGACGGCCGCGGTCGTGCTTTCTCCATGGCTGCCGGGTGCGATCCGCGAGACGGTGGCCAATCCGCTCCCGCTGCTCACGCTCGGCATCGTCCTCACCGGCTTCAGCTTCCTGATCATCTGGACTGCGATCAGCGAGCTTTCGGTCGCTGCGGTAAGTGTGATGTTGCACATCGAGCCGATTTCGGCTGTCTTGCTGGCGATGGTCTTTCTCGATGAAGTCCCGGACCCGCTCCAATGGCTCGGCATCGGGCTGGTGATCGCAGGTGGCCTGATCGCGGCCCGCGATGCCACTCGCGAAGATGTGCTGGCTGCCCCGGCGAACCTCTGAAGCGGTCACCGGCTCGGCCGGCTGCTCGGTCCGATATTGTGGTGGGACCATGGATGCACTCGACGTCTCCCGCCGGGTTTACGACTTGTTGGTGAAGATCGGACGGCAACCGGCCCCCAAGGTTCGGTCATGGACAGGAGAAGAATGGGGACCCGCGGGTGCGGCCGCCACCATATCCCTCCGCCATCCGGGTGCGTTGCGATCAATGCTGCTACCTCCCAACGACCTATCCGCCGGAGAGGCATATGTCTTCGAAGACGTTGATTTCGAGGGAGATATCTTCTCACTGCTCGATTTTGGAGCGCGGCTCGGTGATGCGAAGAAGTCTGCGCTGGCCAAAGGTCGCTTGTTGTGGCTGTTGCGCCAGCTTCCGGACGAGGCGAAACGAGACGACTCCGCGCGGCCTCGGATAACCGGTGTGTTGCACTCCCTCAAGCGGGACAAGGCTGCCGTCACCCACCATTACGACACAGGAAATGAGTTCTTCGCTCAGTTTCTCGATCCCGCAATGGTGTATTCCTGCGCTCACTTCCTCAGCCCCACGGAATCTCTCGAGGAAGCACAGCGGCGGAAGCTCGACCTGGTGTGCCGCAAGCTGCGGCTGGTACCGGAGATGAGGTTGCTCGACATCGGCTGTGGGTGGGGTTCCCTCGTGATCCATGCCGCCCGGGAATACGGTGTGAAAGCCACGGGGATAACTCTGAGCGGGGAGCAGGCGACCGAGGCGCGCCGCCGTGCGGAGGAGGCCGGAGTCGGCTCACGGGTCGAGATTCTGCAGAGGGATTACCGCGAGATCGACGGCGAGTTCGATGCGGTCGCCTCCGTGGGAATGGTGGAGCACGTCGGCCGGAAGGAGCTGACCAACTACTTCACGGAGCTGCGCAAGGTGCTCGCCCCCGGTGGCCAGATCCTCAACCACGGGATCGTGACCCGAGACCGCCACATTCGAAGACGGACGCCCACTTTCGTCAACACATACGTGTTCCCCGATGGTGAGCTGGTGCCGGTCGACACAATGGTGGGTTCCGCCGAAGAAGCGGGTCTGGAAATGCGCGACACGGAATCACTGCGCGCCAGCTACGCGCTCACCCTGCGGCATTGGGTCTCGAACCTGGAACGCAATCGTGAGGCGGCCATCGCTGTGGCCGGCGAGACGATCTACCGTATCTGGCGACTCTATATGGCCGGATCGGCGGTCGCCTTCGAGCGGGCCGCGATCAGCGTCTACCAGGTGTTGCTCAGCGACCCGGCGCGACCCTGGACGTACGGACGGCGCGAATTGCTGGCCGGCGACGATCGTTGACCAAGCCCGACGCACAGGAGTAGCAGATGGCCAGCTTCACGCTCGAACGGACCCGGGTCCTGGATGCTCCCCCCGATAGAGTCTGGGATGTCGTCAGTGACGTCGGCCGTTACTACGAAGTTGTGGAGAATCTCGTCGCTACCGACGTCGTTTCAGGGTCGGGCCTGGGGATGGCACGTCACTGTGTTGACGACAAGGGTCGGGAATGGGACGAATCGTGCACGCTGTGGGAACCGGGCCGTCGTTATCGGATGACGGTGGATGTCGACACATACCCGGCGAGTTTCGCGCCGTCTTCCGCAGTCTCGAAGGAACCTGGGTCGTGACCCCGACTGAACACGGGACCGCTCTCACCATCCGGTTCGATGGAGACACGAAGTTGGGCCCGCTGGGCCGAGCCGCGGTGGCGGCCATGGGTCGCGACGCGGTGTTCAACGCGATCTTTGACGGCTACGAGAGACAGCTTGGGATGCGGAGCTAGCCAGCGCGCCTAGTGATCCGCAGGAGCCACGCAGAAGACGTTGCCCTCGGGGTCGGCGAGCACCGACCAGCGGAATCCGTCCATCTCGCGGTCTTCGACCCTGGAGCCGCCAAGCTCGATGACGTGGGCCGCAAATGCCTCAGGATCCTCGGCGCTCAGGTCCAGATGGATACGGTTCTTGCCTTGGCGTGCCTCGGACACCTTCTGGAATGCGAGTGAAGGGCCTCTCTCGCTGACTCTGCTGAGCCACACATAGTTCGGGTAGCGGACCTTCTCCTCCAAACCGAGGGCCCGGCTCCAGAACGAGACCATGCTGTCGATGTCGTTGCAGTCGACCATGATCGTCCCGACGAACGCTGCGGTGCTCATGGTTCCTCCGGAAAGTCGCGATGGATTCGTGACGGGGTGGGGCCGGTTTGCCCCTGATACTTTGACCCGGCTCCCGGGGATCCATAGGGGTTCTCCGCGGGTGTGCTCAGTTCGTAGAAGGACACCTGACCGATCTTCATGCCGGGGTAGATGGCGATGGGCAGGTTGGCAACGTTGGAGAGTTCCAAGGTCACCTGGCCCTTGAAGCCGGGGTCGATGAACCCGGCGGTGGAGTGGATGAGCAGCCCGATCCTTCCGAGGCTGGATTTGCCTTCGAGCCGGGCAACCACGTCGTGCCCTAGGCCCACTACCTCGAAGGTCGAGCCGAGTACGAACTCACCGGGATGGAGCATGAAAGGTTGCTCAGGTGTTGCGGCAATCTCGGTGGTGAGGTCCTCTTGCGACGCCTTGGGATCGATGAGTGCGTATTTGTGGTTCTCGAACACGCGGAAGACCGAACCGCAGCGGAGGTCGATGCTCGAAGGCTGTACCAGAGCCTCGTCGTAGGGGTCGATGACGATGCGTCCCTCGGCCACTGCTTCCTTGATAGTTCGGTCAGAGAAGATCATGCGCCGATCGTAGCTCGACCTGTGAAACCAAACTCCTTCATCTCGTTCTTGCGTATCTCGGCCGCCCATAGGGCCGTCTTTGTACGCAAGAACGGAAGGCTCGCCGACCGCCTCGATCGTTAGATGAACTCGATGGTGTGGCTCATCTCGGCGGTCATGCTTTCGGCTCTTCGGCTGACGCCTCATCGCGGTGCGACCCGGGTCCCCTGCCCGTGTCGCCGACCGCCTCGATCGTTAGATGAACTCGATGGTGTGGCTCATCTCGGCGGTCATGCTTTCGGCTCTTCGGCTGACGCCTCATCGCGGTGCGACCCGGGTCCCCTGCCCGTGTCGCCG
>JASJAS010000130.1 GCA_030066875.1 Acidimicrobiia bacterium
ACCTGTCCGATTTCGATGCCGACGTTGCGGCCGAGCAACGATACGAGCTGGCTCGTTCGCGACACGTCGAGAGCCGCGACCAGCGATGCAAACCCCATCCCATGGAAGAGGCCGAACACGAAAGCCAGCACCCACTCGCGATTGGGGAACATCGGTCGCAGGTTGTGGAGTGCGGCCGCCGCGATTGAGGCGGCGATGATCGCCTCGACGAGTTTCGACGGTGGAAGCGGGAGCCACCCCATGCCGGCGAGGGTGAATGTGATCGAGTGGGCGATCGTGAAGAAGGTTGCGATCTTCACGACCCGCCAGAGGGCCGATCCGAACCCACGGGTGGGACCCCAAGCCTCTCGGAATACGAGGACCGACGGCAGCAGCAAGGCGAGCACGAAGAGGATGTGGTCGGGTCCGGTCTTGATGTGGTCTATCCCTAGCGTCACCCCCGACCGGAAGTTGGCCCACTCGCCCCTCCCTCCCAGGTCGATCGACTGCGTGCGGTCCTCGCGGGTGTAGGTGACGAGCGCCTCCTTGTTGCGGTCGTAGATGCCGCTCTCCCAGCCGCCGCTCAGCAGGAGCAAGCCGTCTCGACCCTCGATCTCGTCGAAGAACGGATCGAAAGTGATGTCGAGGACGCGGGTCACCTCACTGGCGGGGACCGTGGCCTCGTATTGCACGACGGCGAAGGCCAATCCGCCGGGACCCTCGCGGAACAGATCGACGCGGCCAAACGCGAGATCCCACTCCCGGCCTTCTGATCCAATAGCGATGTGATCGGCGACATACGCCTTGACGAGCTCGGCCTGCTCGCGCAGAGTCGCCTCGATCGTGGCGTCGTCGCCATCGAGATCGAGGCCCAGCACAGTGGCGACGTCGTCCACGGCCAGCTCGATACGCCCATCGACAGTCGACTCAGTGACGAACACGTAGAGGTAGGGCTGCAACGTCTCGTGGGCCGCGACCGGCGGCGCCGTCACCCCGAGCACGGCAACGAGTGCCGCTAAGACAGCGACCGTTCCAACCGCGAGGCTTCGGCGCACGTTCACGCAGCCGTCGTCCGTCGGCGCGCCAGCCAGATGCCGCCGGCGGAGGCAACAGCAACCACGATCGCAACTGGCAGCACCCAGGTCAGGCCGGAGTCGTCGTCGTCACTTGCGGCGGGTACCGGCGCGGCTTGTTGGACGGCGGTCGTGGTGGCCGCTTCCTCGGCGAGCGCTTCCAGTTCGGTCTCCATTCCCTCAACATCGATCTCCACCTCATCGATGCTGGCTTCGGTGGGTGTCTCGGCGCCATTGGCACCGGGTGGAGTCTGGTACCACGCGTTCAGTGGGTCGGCGATGCCCATGAAGCTTGTCGGGCGGTCCACCGTCCGTTCCGCAGGAGTGAAGAACTCCTCGCGCTCACCGACTGGGACCACGAAACGCGCTGGGCCACGGGAGTGCACCACGATGGTGTGCCGACCGGCTATGGCCGGCTCCTTGAGCTCGACCAAGGTGATGTACGACGTGCCGCTGAACTGCTCATCGAAGACCTCCCGGATCTCCGCTTCGAGGATGAGGATTTCGCCGTTCGGCAGCGTGAGCTCGGCATAGGGCAACTCGGTATCGGGCAGGCTGATCTCGGGTTCGAGGTTTGGAATCAGCAGCGAGGCGTAGAGGTCGTCCCCGTCGCGCAGGTCGAACTCGAATCCTCGCGTCTCGCCCGCTGCGGGGAATGTGCCGTAGATCGCCCACGAGATCGCGCCGTCGGGGAGGTACGGGCCAGTGTCGGGGGTCATCTGTTCGTCGGTCAAGAAGATCGGGTCGTGAGCCGCAACCGGAGTGGCGAGCGCCAGCGTCACGCCGGCGGTGATGATGGCGAGCGCTCCTGCTCGCCACAGACGCCGCGCCAAACGGGAACTAAGGGTGTCAGCCACGGATGGTCTCCATCTGAGGTGTGCGCAGGCAACCTAGTTGGCCCGGGGGATGTGATTGACGCTGCCCCATTCACATGCCCCATAGGGAGTTATGCACTAAACAGGCTGTCGGTCACAGCAAGCCGGAATCTTTCAGCGACCCGACTCGAGCGGAGGATTGCTACCTGCAAACACACTTCGATCAGGACGCTGGATGGGGGAACCGCCATCGTGAAGTGGTGCGACACCGGTGAGCACCCGAAAGGCCTCGATCAGGCTCTCGGGGTCGTTGGGATAGGTGCGAGAGATTGGATAGGGGTCTTCGAGCAGCCCCCAGGCGATGACATTGGCGGCATGTTCTATCCCCCGCCGAGCCCACGGGACGTCCGCGCCTGTCCAAGCGTCGACCTCCGCCCTGAGAGCCATAAAGGACTCGCGGCGGTCCTCCGTCAGGTTATGGGCATCCCAGGCGTGGGCAAGCTCGTGGAGCAGGATGAACCGATCGTTCCAGCACAGCCGGATCTCGATGGGCCGCTGATGGGTAAGAGCAGTGGCAGGAGCACCGTTGCAAAGGCTCAGATCTTGCCCGGGGAAGACGATATGGAGGTCGGGAAGCCGGAGGCCGGCTTCCTCGAATCGACCCAGAGCCCACTCGGTCATTTGCAGCTGTGCAGGATCTTTGGCTTCGACCTGAATCACGACCGGGGCCGGAACCCCTTCGGCAGGCAGCGCGGGGATCGAAGCGGGCGAGAGCAGTGCGGTGACCAGAGCGATGGCTGTGATGCGGAACATGCCCGCACCGTCTCGAAAAACCGTCGATCACGAATCGGTGGCGCCACCCAGTTCTGGGCCCGGCCCACACCCAATTCTGCTCGGCGCTACCTACGCGTCTGGCAAGAGTCCTCTGCCCATCGCGATTGCCACCGCCTCCTCGCGCGTCGCGCAGCCCAGTTTCCCGAGGATCGCCGACACGTGGTGCTCCACGGTCCGACGTGACAGGAATAGCGCGTCGGCGATTTCGATATTGGACATCCCCTCGTCGAGGAGTGCGAGGACTTCTGCCTGACGAGCAGTCAGGCCGGCGGCGTGGTCCCGCGTTTTTTGGCCTCGACCTCTAGGTACCGCTACCCCTTTGTTTCGCAGCGACTTCCTGACCTTGGCCGCAACTGCCGTAGCCCCCAGGTCCTCAAACACCTCGAGGGCTTCCAGTTGCGCTTCAGGATGTCCGTGGGCAAGAGCTACGGCCCTCTCGTATGGGCACCCCATCGTCGACCACATCTCGGCTGCGGCCAGCGGATCACCGTCGATGAGCACCCGGTAGGGCTTGCTGACGCCGCGGGGGACCTCGATGACCTCGCCATTGGCCCAGCGCCAGAGAGCGATCGACCCCGCCGACCATTCAAAGCCCTGCCAGATCAGGTCTTCGAGGCTCAGCACCGTGCCGGCTTCCGGTACGGCGGGCTGCCCGTAGATCCAGGCGTACTCCGCAAGCGCAGCGGCTGTTGGGGCCAGCCGCTGGAACTCAGCGGCCGTTTCGGCCATGGCCCACGCTCGGCTCAGCGTGGCACGAGCTGAGCTGCGGCCGCTTCTCGCCTCCAAGGCCCCGAGGAGAGGACGAACCACCATCTGGGAGATCGCAGCGCTGTCGAGTTGATCACGTGCGAGGTCCTCCGCTTCAGCCCAATTGCCTCCTAGCTCCAACAAGCGGGATTTGAGCGACTTCCCGTAGTTCTCGTGAAGGGGTTGCTCATGCTGAACGGCGGAGGCGATTGCTCCGTTCACTAGGTCTAGGGCAACCGGGAGGTCCATTGCCTCGTAGGCGTCCCAAGCGGCATTGACCCGCGCCCGGCATTCCTCATACCAAAGGCCGGCTGCCGCGGCACGCTCTCGGGCTTCATTGAAGAATGGGCGGCCGGCCGGGTACCCGCGAACTGCGGCGACCGTACCGCGGTAGTAGAGGCAGCGAATTGTGATCCATTCGTCTGCGTCGTTGCCGGCTGCGTCCCACGCCTGATCCGCCAGCTCGAGAGTGGCCTCCCAATCGCCAGCCATCGTTGCCAACCAGGCGTTGAGCTCGATTGCCCGGGCAAGGTCCAGGCCGTTCGGATCGGGCCCGAGCACTTCGACGGCTTGGCGGCCGAGGGCCTCGGCACGGGCACGTTCCCCGGCCATCTCGTAACACTGGGCTGCCCGGCCCAGAGCCGCAGATTCCGCCACGCGATTCCCCATCCTCTGGTAGTGCAGGACTGCCAACTCGTTGAGATGGATGGCCTCGGCGATATTGTCCTGTAGTAGCTCTTCGCGCGCCCAGTCGTCAAGGACCGGGCCTCTCGCCGCTGCCTCGACTCGTTCGAGAAGCGGGGTCAGTTGCCGGAAATGGTCGACCGCCTCGCGATGGCTTCCGACCGCGGCCGCAGCCCGCGCTGCTCGCGGGGCGAGGTCGACGAGCCGGTCGGTATCGCCCGCCATCCGGGCGTGGTGAACGAGCCTGGCCGGATCGGCGTCATTCGGAAGCAGCTCCAGAACTTCTCGGTTCGCCACGATTCGGTCGCTCTCAGTCAGGGAGGCCTCGATGGCGCGTCGGATTAGCTCATGGCGGAACGCAACGGTCTCACCCTCGACTTCGAGCAGGCCGAGGCGTTCCAGCTCGGCGACCTGGGGTTCGCCGCTCCCAGCAAGCCGGAGGGCCTCGCGGCGCTCGATTCTCTCCGGGATCACCGAGAGGGTGGTCAGCACCCTGCGGAATTCTGGCGACAGTTTGCGGACCCGGGCCATTATCGAGTCCTGGATTGATGAAGGCACCGCACCGCCGGTCGACGCCACTTGGGTGACCAGAAACGGGTTGCCGCCCGTGGCTGCCAGCACCTCATCGGGATCCAATCCGGTTTCACCGATGATCTCGGCCACGGCAGAGACTGAGATCCCGCTGAGACTGATTCGCACCACGCGGGATGGGGGGAGGTCCCCGATTACGCCGCGCAATGGGTGGTCGTAGTCGACCTCGGTTTCGCGGAACGTGAGGATCAGGAGGCCGTGGGTGGTGGAGATCCGCCTACCTAGGTACTTGATTGCATCGAGGGTGGCTTCGTCGGCCCACTGGGTGTCCTCGAACACCAGGATGGTGGGCCGCAGCGCACGGGACAACAGATCGAGCGTGACCCCGAGTACACGAGAGCGGTCGCTGTTTTCGAGGTGTTCGACGAGTGATACCTCGTCGCGGGCGAAATCCCAGAACGGACCAAGCGCCGCGGGAGTCAGCAGATCGTCGGAGGCTCCGAGCAAGACATGGGCGTTCGCTGCGTTCCGGGCGACGAACTCTTCTACAAGGGCGCTCTTGCCGATCCCGGCCTCGCCCCGCAGCAGCACAACTGCCCCTCCGGATACCTCAATGTCACCGAGTAGATCGGTCAGTAGCCCGAGTTCCCGATCCCGCTCCAAGAACACACATCAAGGCTACCGGAAGGGGCAGCGCGACGCCTGTCAGGTTGTGATGAGTCGTGAGCTGCATCTGTCGCTGTTCGCGGTTGACCATCTGGAAGGCCAACAGGACAACATAACGGCTGGGACCCTTTCGCTGACCTTGGGAGACGCGCAGGACGCGGCTCTGAACTGGAGCTTCTTGTGTCCACCCTGTTGCACCGTTTCGCACTCTCTGACGGACAGGAGACGGACATGGATTTGAACCGTGCCAGGTCGCTTCGATGCTGGCTATTCGCCACCAGGCATGCAGTCTTCCTCGAAGCGCCAAGTAGCGCGGCCGCTCCCAATATGTCCACCCTGGACGTGATGCTGAGGCGTACGCTTGGGGGTTGGGGGTTGACGAGAGGAGATCCCTACCATGAGTAGGCGCGTGCTAACGGTGCTCATCGTTGCCACGATGTTTGTGGCTTTCATGCCGGAACAGACTGCTGCTCAACGAGGTCTCGACTCAGCGAGCACCAGTTTCGTTCTTCCGGGCGACAGGCCGGTTCGGATCATGCCAGTCGGCGATTCCAACACGAAGGGCCGCGGCTCTGATGTCGGCTCTGAGGAGGGGTGGGAACAGGACGATCCCTTGTACGTTGGCTATCGGGAGGCATTGGGCGAGTTGCTCGCTGCCGCTGGGGTGAGCTTCGAGTTCGTCGGCAGTCAGACCGGTGATGGGGCTGGGCCCCACGAAGGATACGGGGGAAAAACGCCCACGTATATCGCAAGCAGTATATTTGGCCTACTGCAAGATAATCCAGCCGACGTTGTGCTTCTCATGATCGGCACCAACGATCTCAAATCCGACGACGTCAAGGAGATTCTCAACAGAATCGATGAGTGGGAACAGGCCAATCATCCTGTCATGGTGTTCATGGCCCTGATTGTCAACAGGAAGACCACAGAGGTCGGCGAAAGGTACATCGGGAGCCACCAGAATCAGCCCGGGGTGGATACGCATGACTTCAACAGCGAGCTGCGCGGTATCGCCGATGACCGGCCCAGTGATTACCTAGCGGTCGTCGACATGGAGCGCGGCTTTGGCATTGACTATCGAGAAGCCCCTGCAGGTCACATGTCAAGAGACCTTCCGCACCTCGGGATACCGAGCCTCAACCCCAACGATCTTCATCTCTCGACGGCGGCGAAGGGGCCCGGGATGCTCAGCGGCCACGAGAAGGTCGCACACGCGTGGATGACTGCGCTATGTCAGGAGCTTTTTGGGTGCCCGATTGTCGATAGTTTCACGCTGGTTAACGCAGATACCA